>CAZGVQ010000218.1:0-6505 GCA_964529355.1 uncultured Acidimicrobiales bacterium | reverse complement strand
CCGCGTATCGAGGCGCACCTCAAGATCGGCCAGATCAGCTTGTTGTTGCCGGTAGTCATCGACCACATCGGACTGATGCCGACCAGCGAACTGGGCAAACGCGTCGGTAAGCACAACCTGGGTGAGGTCCTCGCTTCCCAACGAATCGAGCTCGGTGAACTCCCCGGTGTACTGCTGCACGGCAAACTCGCGCACCTGGGTTCGCAGCTCGTCGAGCTGATCGACGCTCTGGTCGAACTCGCGTGTCAATTGCTCAACCGCAACCTCGACAAGGGCCAGCTCGGATTCGGCGGAATGAAACGAAATCGTTGCTGCGTCGGCCCGCAACGAAAGCTCTTCAATCCGGGCTTCGACGGCAACGATTTGCTCGCTCAGCTCGTCGATCTCGCGCTGCAAAGCGCTCTGTTGGGCAGAGGCGGGCAGACCCCACGCGACAAGCGCGATCAGAATCACAAGCACCATGCTCCGCTTCACGAACACCGAAGTTAGTCGCTGGCGACGTTATGTTGCAGTTGGGTAACGAAATTTCCCGCCGCCAAGGCTGGGCACCGCCTACCGCGTGGCCTCCGCCGGCACGTGATCGGTCTCATCCTCGATCTCTCCCACCAGCTCCTCGAGCACATCCTCGAGCGTCACAATGCCCAGCGTGCGGTCACCAGATCGCACCACACCGAAGTGAACGTGACCCTGGCGCATTCGGCCGAGCACCTCGTCGAGCGGCAGCCCGTGCTCCAAGAGCATGACCTGACGCACCGTTTCGATCGGCAACTTTTCCGGTTGCGCATCGATCGGCAGCCGCAAAAGGTCCTTGGCGTGAATCCAGCCGCGCACGTCGTCGATCGTTTCACCCACCATAAGCAGCCGGGTATGGCCACTCTCGACCACCACCGACTCGATCTCGGCCAGCGTCATCGACGCACTCACCGACACCACCTGCGATCGCGGAACCATCACGGCCGATACATGACGCTCACCAAAGTCAAGCGCACCCGAGAGCATTGTGTGTTCAAACTCCTCGAGGTGCCCCTCGGCCCGCGATGCGTCGACGAGCTTGCCGAACTCCTCGGCCGTGTGAACGGTGTGGATCTCTTCGGCCACCTCGAACCCGAGCGCCCGGAGCATGATTTCGGAGATCTCATTGAGCAGCCAGATCAACGGGTGAAACAGCCAGAGGTATGCCTGATTGGCCGGCGCGATCCAGAGCAGCGCCTTCTCGGGGCTGGCCAACGCCAGATTCTTCGGCACCATCTCGCCGATCACCATGTGCAGAAACACCACGATCATGAGCGAGATCACAAAGGAGATCGTGTGGAGCAGACTCGACGGAATCTCGAAGAACTGCTCGATCAGAATTTCGAGATAGTTCGCAACAACCGGTTCGCCAACCAGGCCCAGTACCAACGAGGTGAGTGTGATGCCCAGCTGCGCGCCAGCAAGTTGGCGTTGCAGGTCGCTCATCGCCGTCAGCGCCCGGGCCGCCGACCTGCTGCCCGCTTCGACCAACGGTTCGAGTTTCACCCGGCGGCTCGCCACCAGCGAGAACTCGGCCGCCACAAAGAACGCGTTCAGCGCAATCATCAGCAACGCCACCACAAGCCACCAGGGCGAGTACCCCGACCCGGCCTCCTCGGCCGCTTCGGTAAAGGCCAGCAGGATCATGCCGAACCTCGTCCGTTGGCGGTGTTGCCCGAACTCCCCGACCACGCGCCCGGCTCGGCCAGACGAACCCTGGTGATCCGCAACCCATCGATGGCAAAGACCTCGACCCGCCAGCCGTCATGCTCGAACAGGCCGCCCGTCTTCTTCGGAATATGGCCGAGTTGCTGCAACACGAAACCCGCCAGCGTTTCGTATGGGCCTTCCGGAATTTCGAACCCACAGAAGTCCGAGACCTCGTCGGGGTGAAGCGCCGCGGAAACCACGTAGTTTCCGGGGGCGTCGACCCGACTCAGCTCCGGAGCGCTTCCGTCGAACTCGTCATCGATCTCTCCCACGATTTCTTCGAGGAGATCTTCGAGGGTGATGATGCCAGCGGTTCCGCCGTGCTCGTCGACCACCACCGCCATGTGATCGCGGTTCTCACGAAGATCGCCAAACAGGTCGTCGAGATCTCGCGATTCGGGCACCGCCAACATCGAGCCCATCACGTCGACGACAGGTCGCGACGAGCGTTGAGCGGCCGGCAACGTGTACACCGACTTGGCGTGCACGATGCCAACGACATCGTCGAGCTCGCCGCCGGTGACCGGGAAGCGCGAGAAGCCGGTTGCGATGGTCATCTCGATCAGTGAACCAATGGTGGCGTCCTTGTCGATCGACACGATGTTGACCCGTGGAGTCAGCGCATCGGCGGCGGTCTTCTCGTGAAAGCGGATCGTCCGCTTCAGGAGCACAACATCATCCGGGTCGAGCGCCCCCTCTTCGCCCGACGAAATGATGAGCGCCTCAAGTTCTTCGATATCGGGCTTGTGGTCGAGCTCCTCGCGCGGTTCGACCCCCAGCCGGCGAACAATCCAGTTGGCCGTGCTGTCGAAGGTCTTCACGAACGGGTACATCGCCATGTTCCACAGCACCATCGGCCGTCCGAGAACACGCGTGGTGAGTTCGGGTTTGGAGATTGCCGCCGACTTCGGGACCAACTCGCCAACCACCATGATGAACGCGGTGCTCAACACGATGGCGAGTACCACCGACACACCGGCGCTGACCGACTCACCGAGGAGCGGATCGAGTACAGGCTCGATCAGTGCGCCAAAGACCGGACGGCTCACAAAGCCCAGCACGATCCCCATGATCGATATGCCCAACTGGGCACTCGAGAGCACGAACGACACCCGCTCAAGGAGCGACACCACCACCTTCGCCGCAGGATCGCCCTGCTCGACGGCAGCTTCCATGCGTGTGCGGTCCACCGCCATCAGCCCGAACTCGATAGCGACAAAGAACGCGGTGAAAGCCACCAGGACAAGAATGCCCAGGAGGCCAAGGATGGTGCCCAGAACAACCTCTCAACGACGGGAACAGGGAAACCCAGAAGACCGACGAAGCCAGCGAAACGGGTTCCTCTAAATCTATCGGCACCGCAACGGCTCAGTCACGCGACCGCGCGTATTGGTGCGTCACTCAAGCGTGACGGCCGGTCCGCCGATACCAGCATCATGAACGCGTCAGCTACGCCCCAGCCCTCGGCCTTTGTGGAAGGACTGGGCGCAATCAGCACCACGAGCCTCCACAAAGTGCTGATCATCGATAGCGATCCACGGTGGGCTACCGCGGTCGAAAACCGGGTGAACGCACACGAACGCTTCGAAGTTGCAGCGGTCGCGGGCATGGTGGGCCACGGCATCGAGCTGCTGGAGCGCCTCGAGCCTTCAGCGATCATGCTGGCCGTCGAGCTGGTAGGCACCTCGGGCATTGAGGCAATCCCGATCATTCGCCGCGTGAACCCCGATTGCGAGATCGTTCTTCTTTCACAGGGCGCCAACGCCCGCGAGCTCGCCTCGCAATTCGGGGTGTTTGGTTCGGTCAGCAAATTTCGGGCGGCCGAAGAGTTCGACGGCATCGTGAGTCGGCTCGCCACCTTCCTCGACAGTCCGGCCACCAAAGGCAAGCAGCGCCGCACCGGCGAAGACCGGCGAAAGCAGCAGGACTGGAGCAAGGTCACCTCAGAGCGTCGCAAGACCGAACGACGCGTCAAAGACACCGGCTTCGTACCGCGGGAGACCGACGCAATTCCTCCCGAAGCTTGGGATGACGGGTCGTTCGCGAAGCCCAAGAACGCATTTCTGTAGTTGGGTCAGGCTTCGCCTTGGCGCGGCTTACCCAAACGCTGCGGGCCGCACCACCAACAGCACACCCCGGTTCACTTCGATCAAAGCAGCAGTGCCGGTGAACTCGTTACTCACGCTCCACGTTGCGCCCAGCCGAAGCGTTGCCAGCTCAAGCGGCCAGCGAAGTCCGCTGGTGGTAACCCCATCGACCACATCCCTCGCAGGCACCAGAGACACAACCTCGTCGGGCGTGCCGCGAAGTTCCACCCGGTCGCGCACCACCAAGACTTCGGCGCGCCCGATTCGTGCGGTGATTCGAGCACCCGCGTATTTCTCGAGGGTCAGGACCAGCAGCGACGAGAGCTCATGGTCGAGTCGACCCCCGCCGCCACCGATGACCATGATGTCGGTGGCGCCGCGTTGGGTCGCGACGTCCAAGGCCAATTCGAGGTCGGTGTAGTCCTTGTCGGGCGGAAACCGCAGGACCTCTCCACCGAAGGTGTTGAGGTGCTGGGGCGTCACCGAATCCATGTCGCCAACGAGCACATCGACACCGACCCCGGTGGCCGACGCAGCATCGAACCCGCTATCGGCTGCAAGCACCACATCGAACGCGGGGAGGTTGATCAGCGCCTCGGGAACCGGAGGCTCACCACCGATCCAGAGTGCGGCATGGGTCACTGCGCCAGCGTAGAGGTGGGCCCACAGTCATGCTTGGCGAACTTGCTCATTTCGAGGTCGGCGAGCGGAATCGCCAGCGCCGTGTCGGTGCCAATCTCCAGAGCAACCACCACGGCAAAAACCTCTCCGGCTTCGTTCACGACGGGGCCGCCGGAGAATCCTTCGCCGGTCGACGCATCGATCATGACGACCCGATCAGCCTTCATACCGAAGATCACGCCGTCGCCGATGCCAAGAATCTCTCCCGCCACGATGGACAGCGGTCCCCCCTCGGGGAAGCCAGCAATGGTGGCCGTCTGGCCGCGAGCAGGGATTTCCTCGGCGATCTCGAAACCGGGTGCGTCGACTTCCTGAAGCCCATCACTCAGCAGAAGGCGGGTGACGTCTTCGCCATCGACGGGACGATCAGCCACGGTACTGAAGACCGAATTGGCCCGGTGGGGTGTAAGAAACGCTACGTCAGAGTCGCCCACAACATGGCCGGCCGTATACACCGAGTCCGTCGTGAGAAACGCCGAACCCTGCTGCGATGAGCCACAGGCCACCGCCGAGATGGAGGCCATATTCCGAGGATCGATCGTTGCCGGCAGACGCTCGACAGAACTACGTTCCACCGACAGCGCCGACACGTCGGTTGTCGCAGCGCTCGCTTCGATCGGGTCGGGCCGCTGAGCGTCCACCAGAACCACCCCAATGAGCGCCAGGCAAGCCACCATCACCAGCGCCATCATCGACATCAGACCCCGATGTCGCGACGTCGCGGGTTTCGCCGGCTTGCGACGTGGATTCAGCGGCTGCGGGCCCCCCGGTGAGGGACTCGGAGCAGCCAGGCCGGGCACCTGAGAGGTTTCGGCAGACGGGGAAGGAGAACGTGCCACCTACCCATCGTTACCATAGTTTTTGTGCTATTTCGATACGTTTCATTGCAAAATAATTGCAGAATGGTCATCGGCCTTTTCGACATTCCGCCGGACGCAGATGGTCGCGCTAGTAGTCGAAGTCGAGCTCGAGGTCGAGGTGCTCGTTCTCCCGGAAACGCACCAATGTGCGTAACCCGGTACCCGGCTCGCCACACACCCAGCAATCCGACTCGGCTTCGCCCGACCAGGCGACGTCACAAGGGGTACAACGCATCCGTACCATCGCTGGCTTCGCGTCCGCCCCGTTGGTGGGGGGAACTGCGGAAAAACCGGGAGAGACGGGAGAGACGGGAGAGACCGGCGAGAGCGGAAGTTCAGACACCCTTACTGCATCGGACGCAGGTGCCAATATCTGAGGAGAGCTACCCCTCGAACAGGGTCGATTGCTCAGGCATCGAAGGAATTGCCGGAATCGGAAGTGGTTGAAGGCCCTCGACGAGGGCTTCAACCTCGGCGAAGAATCGTCTGGCCAAACCAATGGCCGCCACGTTGTCGGGCGTGTGGAGGAAAACCGTTGGTTGGCGCCCCTGATCGATCCAGTCGGCCACCTTGGGCACCCATTTCTCCCAGAACGCCGGGTTGGCCTCGGGGTCGGTCTGCCCGATAAATCGTACGGTCGGATACTGGCTGGTGGCGGTGGCCCGAACCGGCAACCGCGGCTTGTTGGCGAACGCTTCGATTTCGGCCGCGGTCTCCCGCGGGCCGGCGAACACCGCCCGGCTGTCGAGAATGACCCGATCCACCCCGCAGCGAAACAGCTGATCGTTGAGCTCGCGCTCGATGACGCCACCATCGAAGAACCCAGAGTGTCGGACCTCCACGGCCCAGGGGCGTGATGTCGGCAGCGCCTCGAGGAACCGGACGAGAACCGGCAAATCTCCAGGCGCAAAGCTCGCCGGCAGCTGCACCGACGTCGGCCCCAGGTTGGGACGAAGCGGTTCGGTCCGAGTCAGAAACTCGGCCAACTCGGCTTCGGCGCTTCGTAGCCGGCGGTCGTGGGTAATCGAACGTGGAAGCTTGAAGTTGAACCGGAAGGCGGCGGGTACCGCTTCGGCCCACCCCTGCACGGCTCGCTCGCTGGGAAGCCCATAGAACGTGGTGTTGCCTTCAACAGCGTTGCACCACGTCGCATAC
>CAZGVQ010000217.1:0-6507 GCA_964529355.1 uncultured Acidimicrobiales bacterium | reverse complement strand
TCTTCTTCCTCGTCTTCCATGGCCTCCTCTTCGTCGCCGTCGACGACTTCTTCTACTTCGTCCTGGACGGCGGCTGCGGTGTCGGTGACCTCGCTTCCACATGCGGCGGCGATAAGGCCGAGGGCTGCGAACAGCACGAGTAGTCGCTTGGTCATTCGGGAGGTCATGTCTTGTCTTTCCTTCATTGGTTCAGGGGGTATTGGGGGCGCTCCGAATCACTTCAGCGGAGCACCCGAAACGGTAAGACGCGCAAGATCGCTACTTACCCCCAGGAACGGCCAGGTGTGACCGATTCGACACCTCGGTTGGACTGGGCGTGATCGGCGTCCAAGGATGGGAAGCTCCGCCCTCGACATCCTCCTCGGAGACGCCTGATGACTCTCAAGCCCGGCGACATCAACCTGGCCAGCAACGACGACCTCATGAAGGTCGCCGGCGGTGTGCCATACGACTACTTCGCGGTGCTGCGCGACCAGGCTCCCGTGTTCTGGAACGAACCGCCCGTTGGTGGCGCAACGATCTTTGAACTGGGCGATGCGTATGTGCCCACCGGGTTCTGGGTGCTCAGCAAGCATGAAGACGTGATCCTCGCCTCAAAGGACACTGGGCGATTCTCGGCATGGGAGAACAGCGTCCTCTGGATCGACACGAAGCAGAGCGAGATGGGGCTCGCTGCTCAGCGCTCCGGGCTGATGGGGATGGACCCGCCCAACCACACACAATTTCGTCGGCTTGTTCAACCGGGTTTCACCCCGCGATCGGTCCGGGCACTCGAACCGCACCTCCGTGAGGAGGCGGCAAAGGTCATCGGTGAGCTGGCCAAACGAGACGAGGCCGAGTTTGTGTTCGACATCGCGGCCGAGCTTCCGATGATGATGCTCTGCGAGATGATGGGCGTGCCCCAGGAACGCCGCCACGAGTACATGGAGCTCGGCAACGCCACCGCGAGCTTCGAGTTCAACGACAACTTCGTGAACGACCAGATCATGTTGTTCATGCTCCTCGACGACATCGTGAAGTCGGTCGAGGATGCTCCCAACGACACGCTGATCTCGAAGTATCTGCACGGCGAGGTCGATGGCCGCAAGCTCACCAAGGACGAGATCACCCAGTTCTTCCAGACCTTGTCGATCGCCGGTCACGAAACCACGCGCAATACCACTGCCCACTTCGTTCGTCTCATGGACCAACATCCCGACCAGAAAACTCTTCTGCTCGAGGATCTCGAAGGGCGGCTACCCAACGCGATTGAAGAGGTGCTTCGCTTCTCTCCTCCGGTGATGCAGTTCTGCCGCACCGCTACTGAAGATGTTGAGCTTCGGGGCCAGACCATCGCCAAGGGCGACAAGGTCTATATGTCCTACATCTCAGCCAACCGCGATGAGGACGTCTTCGACGAGCCGGACCGGTTCGACATCCTCAGGGAGAACGCCGATAAGCACCTGGCGTTCGGTACCGGCGCGCACTTCTGCCTGGGCGCGTCGCTTGCCCGCCTCCAGCTCACGTGCATCCTCAGCGAGCTCTACACACAGATCCCTGAGATCGAGCTGGCCGAAGAGCCGACCCCCATGTACAGCGTCTGGTTCAACGCCATCAACGAGATGCCCATCCGGACCTGTCCCGTCGCACACTGACCATCGTCGTGCGGTCACGTCAAAGACATGATGTCGAAACCACATTGAGTAGTTAGTGCACCTGAGCGAACCTTTCTTGAACCCTGAAGTTCGGACATTGATTGGTCGGCTCTGAGCGGTCGGTGTCTCGGCCATACTGTCGGTCACTTCCCCAACGGTGGCGTTGCGTGAGGTAGGCGACGTGCGATCCTTGAACCTGTGAATCGGACTGATCGGTTGTATGCGCTTGTGGAGGAGCTTCGATCTGTTGCCCCGGATTGGAGGACGGCAAAGTGGTTCGCTGAACGGTTCGAGGTGTCGACTCGAACGATCGAGCGGGATCTATCGGCGTTGCAACAGGCCGGTGTTCCGATCTTCGCAACGTTGGGTCGTCGTGGCGGCTACGCGATTGATGTCAAGCACACGCTTCCGCCGTTGAACCTCTCTGCAGCGGAAGTAACTGCGGTTGCGACAGCGTTGGCGGCGGAATCGGCGACGCCGTTCACTCACGCTGGCCGAAGTGCACTCGCCAAGATTTTGGCCGTCCTAGCTGAAGTCGACGCCGAGGGCACAAGTCAGCTGGCGTCGAGAGTTCGCCTCTTCGAACAACAACCTCAACACACTGTCTCATCGGCTGCGGTCGAGCAAGCGGTAGTTGCTCAGCGCGTGCTCGACATCGACTACGAAGACAAGACGGGGCAGAACACGAGTCGCACGATCGAACCCCTGGCGGTGTTGGGGGTGCAACCCCACTGGTATGTATGGGGCTGGTGTCGCTTACGTCACGACATTCGGGCGTTCCGCCTCGACCGGATCAGCGCAGCGGCGATTCGAGACGAGTCGATCCCGGACCGGGGCTTCGACCCGGCCGACATTGAGCTGACCGACTTGATCTCGCGGGGCATTCTCGGCCACTAACCAGTTCTTTCAGATTGTTTGGAAAAGACCGACACGACGTTGTCGCTGGCGTCGTTCACGGTGTGATCCATGAGTAACCAGAACCGACAACACCAACATGTCGACAACGCCGAATCTGCGTCGGACAGCCATGTGGTGGCCGACCCGATGGAGTTGAACACGATTCTCGGCGAGGCACCCGACTTCGTTCGCAACAAGCTCAGCGATCGTCTCGATGACCCCACCAAGGCGTTCATTGCCCTGTCGCCGCTCATCTTGGTCGCCACCAGCGATGGGCTCGGTCGGCTGGACGTGTCTCCAAAGGGTGACGCACCCGGCTTCGTTCACATCGTCGACTCGACCGGGTTGCTGATCCCGGAACGTAAGGGCAACAACCTGGCGTTCGGGCCCCGCAACATCATCGAAACCGGACGGATCGGGCTGATCTTCGTCGTGCCCGGCCAACGAGAAACACTACGGGTCAACGGCACAGCCTCGCTCACCACCGACCCCGAACTCCTCGATCGGCTGCAAGCTCGTGGCCGCCCCGCCTTGTTGTGCACCCGGGTCCAGATCGAGGAGTGCTTCTTCCACTGCGGCAAAGCGCTCATCCGCTCCAACGCATGGCAACCAGCGACCTGGCCAGCGACCAGCGAATCATTGGCGGTCACCCAAACCGTCAACGCCCTGGGCGGTGACAAAAAACTCGTCGACGTCATAGCCGACACCGTCGAGCAGAACTACATCGACGACCTCTAAGAGTGTCGTGAAAACCACAATGAGTAGTGCGCGAGGAGGGACTTGAACCCTCACACCCTTTCGGGCACAGGAACCTGAATCCTGCGCGTCTGCCAATTCCGCCACTCGCGCGTGTCAGCTGCCGAAACAGCCAAAGTAAGTAGCGTGGTGATGGTAGCCGTGAATGCTGGCGTTGCGGCCACGCGGCCCCAATTTCGATGGGCCCTAGGCCAACGACACCAGCGGGCGAAGGTAGGGTTGGCGCGTGGTGATGAAAGACATAGAGAACCGTCTCGAAGGTCTGGTCGAAGGTGTGTTCGCTCGCGTGTTCAAGGGCGGAATTCGTCCCGTCGAGATCGCTCGACGGCTCACCCGCGAGATGGATCACCGCCGATCGGTGGGGGTGAACGGCGAGACCGTGGTGCCCAATCACTTCGTGGTGAGCCTGGCGGGCGAAGACCTGGCCGAGCTCAGCGGTGTTTCGGATTCTCTGGCCCGCGAACTCGCGCACGCTTGTCGTGAGCACGCTCGCAGCGAGCTTTATCACTTCATGGGGCCACTGCAGGTCGAGCTCACCGAGGATGCCTCGCAACGACCCTCGACATTCGGCATTGCCGCCTCGATGTTGCAGGGCGAAGGCGGCAAGGGGGCCGGCTCACTGCTGCTCCCCACTGGCGAGCGCATCGTGTTGGGCGAGTTCGTGGTCACGGTGGGCCGCTTGCCCGACTGCACGCTTACCCTTAACGATCCCAAGGTCAGCCGTAACCACGCCGAGATCCATCCGCATGCCAATGGGTACAAGGTGGTCGACCTCGGGTCCACCAACGGCACCAAGGTCAACGGCGTCAAGATCGGCGAGCGCGAGCTGGCCGATGGCGACCAGATCACCTTCGGCAACACCCCGATCGAGTTCGCTGCGTCCTAGTTCCGGACCGATCCGGTGCAGCGTCGTTCGAAACAAACAGGCGTCGATGAAAACGACCGTGATTTGGGAAGTAGGCTCGCCCTGTGTCGGAACAGCTCCTCACGGTACTGAAGTTTTGCCTCTTGGCGCTTCTGTACATCTTCTTTCTTCGAGTCCTCCAGGCGGTATGGAGTGAAGTTCGTGGCCCGCGCCCCAATCAGCCCAGTCGTCCAGCGAAAGCCGAGCGTCAGCCCAGGCCTGCCCGCAACCTCGCGGCCGCGATTCCGTCGCGTCGAGCGGCGCCGATGCCCGTCGGGTCGAAGCTGGTGATGATCGAGCCGCCCGAGATCGCCGGAAACTCCTTTGAGCTGGGTGACGAACTCACCATGGGTCGCTCGGCGGGGTGTCAGATCACCCTCGACGACACCTACGTTTCGCAGTTACACACCCGCGTTTTCCGGCGAGAGGACCGCTATTTTGTGGAAGATCTGGGGTCAACAAACGGCACCTACCTCAACCGCAACAAGGTGGCCTCGCCGACCCCGGTGAACCCCGGCGATCGCATTCAGGTCGGTAGCACCGTGCTGGAGCTGACGTAGTGGCTCTCGAGAAGGAACTCACCTTCGAGGCGGCGCAACTCACCCACGTCGGGCAACTGCGGCAGGTCAATCAGGATGCCTCGCTGATCGACATGGGCGTCTTCGCCGTGGCCGATGGCATGGGCGGCCACGCGGCCGGCGATATCGCTGCTGCGCTGGCTGTCGAAGAGCTCGGCAAGGTCATCCGCATGGCCAGCGTCGACGATCTTGTGGGTGCGGTGAAGGACGCCAACACCGCGATCACCCGGCGAGCGGCCGGTGACGCCGACCTTCAGGGAATGGGCACCACCGTGGTGGCCCTTGCCTCCTTTGTCGAGGGCGACGCGCAACAACTGGCCCTGGTGAATGTGGGCGACTCGCGGGGGTATCTCTTCCGTGGCGGCGAGCTCAAACAGCTCACCGAAGATCACAGCCTCGTTGCCGATCTGGTGCGCGACGGCATGCTTCGCCCCGATCAGGCCGAGCAACATCCACAACGCAATGTCATCACCCGCGCGCTTGGCATCGGCGCCGACGTGCAGGTGGATTCGTGGGTGCACTCGCCCGAGCCGGGCGACCGGTTCCTGCTGTGCAGTGACGGCTTGTTCAACGAGGTTTCCGAAGCCGAGATCGCTCGGGTGTTGGGTGAGGTGGCGTGGCCCGAGGACGCAGTGGCGCAGCTGGTCGACATGGCCAACGAGGCGGGCGGTCGCGACAACATCACCGTGCTCATCGTCGATGCGGTCGACCCCGACAACGACGATCGCGAAGCTCGCGCCGAGACGGCGGCCACCGGTGCGGCCGACGTCGCAGATGTGGATCTCGACTCCCCAGATCCAACCGATGACGACCATCAGGAAGCTGCGAGCGAATCCTCAAACGGCGAGCCAGCCGACCCCGTCACCGAAGCTGAGGGCTCCGAGCCCGAACAAAAGCGCGGTCTGATGGGACGGCTGCGGGGGCGCAAGAAAGGCAACCCGAGCGACGGAGCCGCCTAGTGGGCCGCGTTCGCCGCACCACCGAACTCGGTCTCATCATTCTCGGCTCGCTCATCGTCACCGGTGCGTACACCTTGGCGAGCCTGGGTCGAAACGCGTCGGTGCCCGCAAACGTCGGACCGTTTCTGGGCATCATCCTTGCGCTGCTCATCGGCGCGCACCTCGCCACCCGTTGGCTGGCACCCGACGCCGATGGCTTGCTGTTGCCGCTCGCAGCGTTGCTCAATGGGCTCGGTTTTGTGTTCATCGTGCGGCTGGCTGGCGAGCGCCGGGTGCCCGCGGATCTGCCTGGATTGCAAGCCACCTGGACGGCGCTTGGCATCGCCGCGTACGTCGGCACGTTGCTGTTGGTACGCAAAACGAAAATGCTCGACCAGTACCGGTACACCTTTGCGGTGCTCGGCATCGGGTTGCTGATGGTGCCGCTCATTCCGGGTATCGGCCGCCAGATCAACGGCGCCCGAATCTGGGCCAGCATCGGGCCCATCAACTTTCAGCCGGGCGAGTTCGCCAAGATCGTGCTGGCTATCTTCTTTGCGTCATACCTGGTCGAGAAGCGCGAGCTGTTGCGTATCGCGACAACTCGCATCGGGCCCATCCATGTTCCCGAGCTCCGGCATCTCGGTCCGCTGCTGCTTGCCTGGGGCGCATCGCTCATCGTCATGGTGCTCGAGAAGGACCTGGGTTCTTCGCTCCTCTTCTTTGCGTTGTTCGCCGTGATGGTCTGGGTGGCCACCGACCGGGTGGCGTACCTGCTTGGCGCACTGGTGCTGTTCGTC
>CAZGVQ010000216.1:0-6509 GCA_964529355.1 uncultured Acidimicrobiales bacterium | reverse complement strand
CACCGGACGTCTGTTTCGATCGCCCATCGACAGCGTCGGCGGGCTGAAGATCAACCGGCGCCTGGTGGAAGGCGTTGGCCGTCACGCAGCCGACACGGCCCAGGTCGCCGGAATCCTGGCTCGATCAGCCGAGCGTGAACTCGAGGTCACCGCAGTCGGCGTGGCGACGGGTCGCCAGCTTGAACTCCTCACCGATTTGGGCTGTTCGCGGTTTCAAGGGTTTCTTCTGGGCCGGCCGAATGCCGCGAACGAGCACGATTTCTCTGGCATGTTGTCAGAGATGAAAGATCCCATCACCGACGCCATCGCCTCCGACGAGCCTGGAGTGGCGTGACCGCCTCGGTTGTCGTCTTTGACCTCGGCAACGTGTTGATCCCCTGGGATATTCGTCGTCTGTATCGCGATGTCATAACCGACCCGGCCGACCTCGACCGGTTTCTTGGCGAGGTGCTCACTACCGAAGTGAACGCGCAGGTCGATCTTGGTCGCCCGCTGGCCGAAGTCACCAACGAGCTCGCCGAGCGCTATCCCGATGACGCGGAGAACATCGCAGTGTTTCGAGATCGGTGGGTTGGTTGCGTCAGCGACCCGATTCCCGAGACGGTGGCGATTCTCACCGAACTGGTCGGGGCCGGTGTGCGTTGTCTCGCGCTCTCGAACTTTGGCCGTGACACCTTTCAAAGCGTCGAGGACCGCTTCGCACCGGTGCTCGGACAGTTTGACGGCATGGTGATTTCGGGCTTCGAGGGAGTGATCAAACCCGACCCGGCGATCTACCACCTGCTCTGTGATCGCTATGAGATCGAACCCGCCGACGCGTTCTTCATCGATGATTCCCAAGCCAACATCGCGGCGGCGAACGAACTTGGCTTCGAGACCTTTCATTTCCCCGTGCCGGTCGCGAACGGGGCTCGGGATCTGCGCGAAGAACTGGTCGGGCGCGGCTTACTCCCAGCCGTGCCCTAGGACATCCAGGGAAGGCGTTTCCGGACGTGGGCGTGGTAGTGGTCGGGGATCTGACGCATGTTGTCGTCGAGAAACCACTGTTCTGATCCGAAGACGCGGTCGCCCACCAGCGCCAGTTGGGCGTGCATGTGCGCGACGTCGGCTTCGGACGGGTTGGTTCCGTGCGGCCGCCACACCACCATCGGGACCCAGCACGCCTCGCATTCGGCAATCCAGCACACCTCGTCTTCGTGATACCACTCGGTGAGCCGTGCCGCCTCGCAGAGTTCACAGGAATCGGACACCGCAGTAGCTTGCCTGCAACTTCGGTGGCATCCACCATCTGGGGAACCGACACGGCCAGAATGTCACCGTGAGTGAGATCTTCCCCCCTCTCCGCGCCGTAGATCGGGCTGCGATGCGAGTGGTCGTCCCCGTGCTCGATCGGTTTGCCACCAGGCCGTTGCGGGTGATCGAGGGCGATGTCGAGATCCATCTGGGCCCGCGCGACGCCGAAGGACCAGCCCCGGACCTTCGGATCAACCATCCTGCGGTGTGGCGCGCCATCGGGCGTGGCGGGATCAGCTCGTTGGGAAGTACCTATGAAGACGGGTGGTGGTCGAGCGACGATCTCGAAGGCGTCATTGCGTTCTTCGTCTCGCTACTTTCCGTGCTCCCGGCAACTCCTCACATCGATCCCATTGCCCGCCGGATCCGGCCGATTCGCGATCCGTGGACCGGGCTGGGCGCCGCTGACCCTTCAGTCCAGGCCCACATCCTCGACAAGACGATGTTTCATGGCACGGGACGGTTCCTCGATGCCCACACCGACCTCTACACCGCGTCGCTCGCCAGGTTCTCCCAGATCTGTGAGCGCCTCAGACTCGATGGGGACTCGCGGCTGTGCGAGTTGGGCACCGGTTGGGGTGCGTTCTCGCTGTATGCCGCCCGAACCCGAGGCTGTTCGGTCGTCACCGTCACGCCATCAGAGGTCGAGGCGGACTTCGCTCGGAAGCGATTAGCCAACGCCGGACTGACCGAGTTGGTGCAAGTGAAGGTCGGCCCACCGACGATGGTGTCCGGAGTGTTTGATGCCGTGGTCTCGATCGAGGCCGCCGTGTGGCAGAAGGCCCCGAAGATCACCGCCGACATCGATCGACTTCTCGACCCGGCCGGCACGGCGCTCGTGCAGACCTATCTCTATGACGACCCGTCGCTCGAACGAGTGTCCTTCGGTGCATCGAACACGTTGTCGGCCATCACGGGCTCGCTGGCCTCGCTTCGTTGCCGACTCGTAGCCGCGTCAGATCTGCTCGATGATCAGCTGCGTAGTGTTAGCGCCCGCATCGCGAATCTCGAGGCAAACCAATCAGAGCTCGAGCGGGCTGGTTTCGCGGGTCCGGTGTACCGGTCGAGGATGTTCTGTCTCGTGCTCGAACGGGTGATGGCCGATCTGCTGGGTAGTCGGGCAATGCAACTGGTGCTTTCGGGCCCGAAGGTGACGCCCACCCACGCCTAGGTGCAGGACGGGTCGAGTCGGTCGATGCTCGGCGTCCCGGAGGCGTTCAACGTAGCGGGGACAAGACACACCACCGTTGTCCCGTCGGCGGCGATTTCGACGCGACCGATAGCCGAATCGGCGTCGGCGGGCTCGGCTTGTGGCCACAGGAAATGGCCAAGACTCCAGAACACCGGTTTCTGTTCGACCAACGCGAACGATTGCAGGCGGTGTGGTCCGTGGCCGAACACCACGTCGGCACCGGCACCGATGAGGGTGTCGGCGTAGCCGCGGTCGCGCGGTTCCGGGTCACGATCGAGCGGTCGGCCCCAGTGCACGGTTACCAGTACCAGGTCCACGTCGTCGCGAACGCGGGCGATGGCGTTGACGATGGGATCGGTTCGTTCGATAGGAGCCGTGCCTGCACGCTCGGCCGATGCGAAGTTGCTCCCCACGGCTGTGGTGCCGATGACGGCGATTCGCCAGCCGTCGGATTCGACGATGGCGGCGTCGTACGCTTCGGCCGCCCGGGTGCCCGCGCCAACCGCCTCAAGGCCCGCGGCTTCAACGGCGTCGATGGTTTCGACGAGCGCCTGGCGACCTCGGTCGACCGACCGGTCGTTGGCCAGCGAGAGAACGTCGAGCCCGCCGGCGGCAAGGTCGCCGAGAAGCTCAGGGTCGCATGTGAGTCGTCCCGAAACCGGCTCGGACCCAGCATCGGAGGCCGGGCATTCCAGATTGCCGATGGTGATCGCGTCGTCGCTGAAGAGGTCGGCCACCGCGGTGAGATCGAGACGGCCATCGACCGCCACCGATTCGTGGGCCAGCAGGTCACCAACCGCGTGGATCGTGATGGGTCCGAGCTTGTCGGGGAGCCCCTCGGGGGTCGCCACGAGGCGGGTCTGAATGACGGGTTCGGTTACCAGGACGCCCGGTTCGGGCGACGAACAAGAGGCAGCGAGAAGTCCGGCAATAGCCAGGAGCGCGAGGCGCATCACCAGCGGCTTATTGCACGCAGTCGTTGGCGGTTCCAAAGAATCCGACCTGGAAGGCTCGGGTCCGCTCGAAGAGATCGGCCTCATCGCTGTTGCGGTCTGGCCCTCCGTCGGGGTGGCGGAACCGCAGCATGGTGGCGAGTCCTTCGTCGAGGTCTCCCGGCGATAGCTGGAGCGGCACCGAGGAACTCCGGTTGAGAGGATCCGGAACCATGAGCTGGCCCGAGTTCACCGCGGCGCTCCAGGCTCCCGAGAGGCAGTCGGCGGCGATCTCGATCTCCTCGCCCGAGCCCTGGAAGCCGATGAGGTCCATGATCGCGTGTCCGTATTCGTGGGCGAAGAGCTGCGAAATGGCAAAGTCACCGATGTCGTTGTGAATCGCTGTCAGCTGGTCAGCATCCCAGCTGATGCTGGTGGTGGCCTCGCAGTAGAAGACGATTCCCTCGATGTCGTCGGGGCAGCTCGAGATCCCGTTGAGCGAAGATCGGTACTCGTCGAGGCCCAGTTGTGGCTCGCCCAGAACCTCTTCGAGGGTTTCGCTGTAGAACTCGTTCAGTGCATTGACCACCACGTCGACGGTGGTGTCGTAGTCGAGGTTTCCGGTGCCGTCCTCGTCGTCGGCGGTGAACGCGAGGGGGGTGATCCGGGGTCGGTCGGCGCTGCCTTCCTGGTAGCTGGCGCAGTAGTCGGGCCCGTTGATGATGCCGTCTTCGAAGGCGCCGATGCGGTCGAATGCCGACCCGTGCGCGCCCCGTGCGGTGGGGTCGGTTCCCGGTGGGTCGCGAAGCAGAAGGAAACCGGCGACTGCG
The DNA here is from genome assembly GCA_964529355.1 of uncultured Acidimicrobiales bacterium. Taxonomy (GTDB): domain Bacteria; phylum Actinomycetota; class Acidimicrobiia; order Acidimicrobiales; family SHLQ01; genus CALLQB01. The sequence continues at coordinate 2,262 of CAZGVQ010000216.1, read as the reverse complement.
CCGTCGAGTTCCTGCTGGTCGAAGGGCCTCAGGAGCTCGCTTTGACCACTTTGTACGTTGTTGACCCAAGCGCCGGCGAAGCAGTCGGCCTGGAGTTCCTTGAAGATGGTGGTGGTGCCCTCGACCCGCGCCCTCGAGGGGCCCTGAATCGCGTGGCCCCATTCGTGGGCCAGCACAACACCGATGGCGGCCTCGCCGAAGTTCACCTGAAGCTTGGGGAACAGGAAGTGTGCATCCCAGGTGATGTAGTCACCGGCCGGACAGTAGATCGCGTTGCTCTGGAGCACACTTGGTGCGAGTCGCTGGCCACAGGTGAGTGTGCGATCGGGAGTGACCGGGTTGAACGAGAAGTACTCGGGGGGTGAGTAGTTGGCGCCGTAGGTGGCGGGGTACTGATCGGCCCAGTAGTCGTTGACGTCGCTGGCCAGGTCGTCGGTGAACTGCGCCAGCGCGAGCCGGTCTTCGACCGAGAGGTCGTCGGCGGTAACCGGCTGGGCGTCGACCAGGTCGGTGCGGGTGGCCGTGGTTCCGCCGCCGTCGCCACCCGGGAGGCCGCCGCCACCGAGAAACAGAACGCCCAGAACGACGACGATGAGCAGGAGCGTGCCGCCGCAACCACCCTTGCCGAGTGCTCCGACTGGTAGTCCGCCGGTTGATCCTGTTGGGAAGCTGGTCCCGGTGCTCCGGGTTTGGGTTCTGCGGGGCGCGCCACCAGATCGTCCAAGTCGCATGGTGAGTTCTCCTGACGGTGCGGGTTCAATCGCACCGAGCGCAGGATATCGCTCAAATGGCGTCGATCCGGCGCAGTCCCAGAAGCTCTTCGATGGCTTGAGCTGGTGCGGGGCGGGCCAAACCGAACCCCTGACCTCGTTCGCAACCCATTTCGACCAGCTTGGTGTGGTGGGCGTCTTCTTCGATTCCTTCGGCTACGACCTGAAGGTCGAGGGCGTCGGCGAGTCGGATAATCGAGAGGACGATTGCTTCGTCGGTGGCGTCGGTGTCGAGGTTCCGGATGAAGGCTTGATCGATTTTGAGGATGTCCACCGGAAACTTCTTCAGGTAGGCCAGCGAGCTGAACCCGGTGCCGAAATCGTCCACGGCCAGGCGAACGCCGGTGTCTCGGAGTCGGGTCAGCAGACGCATCGACTCTTCAACATCGGTCATAAGGGCGGTCTCGGTGATTTCGAGGCAGAGGCGCTCGGCGGGAAGTCCACTCTCCGCCAGCACGCTGCATACTTCCTCGACGATGCTGGCGCGCTCGAGCTGGCGAGTAGAGAGGTTGACCCGGATGGTCAGGGGTTCGTCGCGGCGAGCGTTCCACTCGGCCCCTTGGCGACAAGCCTCTTTCAGGACGAGGCTTCCGATGTCGACCACCAGACCGGTGTCTTCGGCGATGTCGATGAATGCTCCGGCGGTAAGCAGGCCCTTGTCGGGGTGATTCCAACGGACGAGCGACTCTGCGCCCACGATCTCGTTTTTCACCAGGTCGTACTCGGGCTGGAAATACACCTCGAGTTCGTCGTTCTCGATGGCGCGCCGCAGCTGGCTTTCGGTTTCGATTCGCGAAGCCACCATTTCACGGCTCCGCTCGTCGAAGGTCTCGTAGCGGTTGCGGCCTTTGCTCTTGGCGTCATACATCGCCGCGTCGGCGTGGCTCAGCACGTCCTCGACTTTGCGGTCGTCGGGGCTTGGGAACGCGATGCCGACGCTTCCGGTGACAAAGACCTCATGGATACCGCAGCGAATGGGCTCCTTGATGAGTTCGATGATGCGCTGGGCAACCGACACCGACTCCAGGCTTCCGACCGGGCCACGAAGCAGGACGACAAACTCATCGCCGCCCAATCGAGAGACGAGGTCGGTTTCGCGCACCGCAGTCTGAATTCGGGCCGCAACCGTGCACAGAATCTCGTCGCCGACACTGTGGCCGAGCGAATCGTTGACCACCTTGAACCGGTCGAGGTCAATCATGAGTACTGCCGCGTCGTCGGGCGAGCTCGGAACGCCGACACACGCCGTGAGCTCGTCGACGAGTACCCGCCGATTGGCAAGGCTGGTCAGTTCGTCGTGGTTGGCCTGAAACTCGAGTCGTTCGCGGTTGCGGCGGGCTCGGGTGACGTCCTCGACGTAGGACAGCACGTTGTCGGACACACCCTCGGGCGCCGGGATCCGAACCGAGTTCACCCGACCCCATACCGTTCGATGGTCGGGACGATAGAAGGGGATCTCACCCTGGTGGCCTTCGGTCGGTCGATCCAACCA
>CAZGVQ010000215.1:0-6518 GCA_964529355.1 uncultured Acidimicrobiales bacterium | reverse complement strand
ACCTTGGCGGTCGCCCATTCCGCCGCCCGCTCCTGCCGACACCGTGGTCATCCGGCCGGTCGACCTTCGCCAATTTCTTGCAACGCGAGCGCCAGCAACGGTGGTGATTACCAACAGCAACCTGCTCGATCACGTCATCGACATCGAGGGCATCGATCTGGTCTTTGACATGTTCGCGCCCAAAGTTCTCGAACTGGAATGCAGCGTGCCGCCAGCTTCGCCCGAGGCAACCGAGCGCCTACGCGAACGCAAGAAGCGGGCAATCGCTGCGTCAGCCGCGTATGTGGTGAATGGTGAGAAGAAGCAGACCTACCTCGATGGTTGGCTCAGGCAATCGGGCGTCGACCCGACCGCAGCCCGGATCGTCGACGCGAAGATCGGTATCCCCGAGCCCGACGCTCTCGGTGCCGAGCGATCGGACCCGGCCGATGGACCACTTCGACTGGCAATGACCGGCTATGTGCAGCGCTGGAGCACCCCGGGCGCTTGGCTCGATGGCGTGCTCGAACACCTCGGCCCGGAGATGGTCCTCAATGCTTCGTTGGCCAGCCACTGGGGCGACCGAGCAACGGGCGCGCTCGCACTGCCAGCGTTCGAGGAGAACCCGTGGGTTCGTCGCGTGCCGCCGATGGAGTTCGAAGCCTTCCAGGCCTTCCTTGCCCACCAGCATGTGGTGCTCGACCTGTTCGACGAAACCGAAGAACGGCGGCTGGCCATGGTGACCCGCACGGTCGTGGCATTGGCCAGCGGAACGCCCGTGATTCATCCGCCCTTCACCGAAGTATCGCCGCTTCTCGAGCGATACGAAGCCGGCTGGTTGATCGACCCCGGTGACACCGAAGGCCTTGCGTCCGTGCTCGACGCCCTGGCCTCAGATCGCGAGCAACTACGGATCCGTTCGGCCAACGCAAAGCGGCTATGGGTCGAGAACTTTGAGCCCGCCATCGCCGCCCGTGCCATGGCCGACCTGCTCGTGTCGTTGGAGGTTCAACGATGACCCTTGCCGGCCAGCGGATCCACGTGGTTTCACCGCACTTCAACATGCGCGGCGGCATTATCAAGTTGCTCGACTACGCCGACCATGGTTCGGCCAGCGGTGCCCAGGTGGCCGTCTACAGCGACGACGTGGCCGACCCGGGTCTCCCGCTGTTCAGCGTTCCGCGTTTGGCTTCGATCACCGAACGGATGCCGTTTCATTCCCTCGACGAACTGGGTGCGCTCGACCACGACGACGTGGTTCTCTTTACCTGGCCTCGTGACTTCATCGACCTGGCCGCTCGAGCCCCATCGGGGTTTGACCCTCGACGGTTTGTGCATCTCGTGCAAAGTACCCAGCACGCGAATGCGTCGTTCACCCGTGGGTACGGCCGCCGCCTTCTCCGCCAGCCGATCTCGCGGATCGTCGTGTCGCAACAGGCAGCCGACGCCATAGCGCCCTATGTCCTCCCCGAGTCGCCCCTTGCTGTGGTGGACGAGGGTCACGACTGGCAGTTCTTCGCCAACGCCACCGGCGAGCGGTCGCATTGGGCGGGACGAAAACTTCGCGTCGGCTACACCACGTGGAAGAGCCGGGCCGGCGATCACGTGGCGGCGTCCCTTGCCGATAGCGAAGTTGCGTTTCGGTCGATCGATCAGGTGGCCTCGTGGACCGAGCTTCGCGACCTGTACCGGTGGAGCGACCTGTTCCTTGGATTTCCGGCTCCTGAGGAAGGCTTCTACATGGTTGGCTACGAGGCCATGGCGGCGGGTGCACTGGTTGCACTCCCCGACGTGGGAGGAAACCGCAGCTACTGCCGGTTCGGTGCCAACTGCATCCAGACCGAATTTGACGATGTCGACTCCTACGTCGCCGCTATCACTACCGCCAATGCGATGAGCGCCGGCGAGGCGGCCACGATGAGAGATGCCAGCCTCGAAGAGGTCGCAAGCTTCGATCTGGCCACCGAGCGATCCGGCGTGGTGGACTTCCTGGCCGAGATCGCAGCCGCCGAGACCCCTGAGAGGGCCACATCATGAGCACGGCCGACCCCCATCAAGCTCGAATCACCGTCGTCGGGCTTGGGCCCGGCGATCAGAATCTCCTCACCACCCAGACCGCTCGCATATTGGATGAAGCGCACGCCAAGGGTCGGCTCGTGCTGCGAACCCGACGTCATCCGGCCGCCGAAGTGGTGCCCGACGCGCCGTCGTTCGACGATGTCTATGAGCGCGCCGACTCCTTTGAGGAGGTGTATCAGACCATCGTCGAGCGCCTTATCGAGATGGGAGACACCGTGTATGCGGTGCCCGGCTCCCCGAGCGTGGCCGAGCACACCGTGGAGCTTCTGATCGCTGACCCGCGGGTCGCCGTCGACGTGGTACCTGCGTTGTCCTTTGTGGATCTCGCCTGGGTGCGGTTGGGCATCGACCCGCTGGCCGAGGGGGTGCGCATCGTCGACGGCCGCAACTTCGCAGAGGCAGCAGCGGGCGAACGTGGACCGCTCCTGGTTGCGCAGTGCGATCAACAACATGTGCTCAGTGACATCAAATTGTCGGTCGACACCTCGGCGCATCCCGACGAGACCATCGACGTCACCGTGGTGCAGCGCCTCGGCCTCGATGATGAATCGATTTTCACCGTGGCCTGGGACGATCTCGATCGCTCGATCGAGCCCGATCATCTCACGTCGATCTTCATCCCCCAGCTCGCCGCCCCGGTGGCCGGGGAGATGGCCAACTTTGCTTCCTTGGTGGGACGGCTGCGCAAAGAATGCCCCTGGGATTCCACGCAGACCCACCTGTCGCTTCGCCGGCACCTCCTCGAGGAAAGCTACGAGGTGCTCGAGGCGATCGACGGACTCGACGAGGCCACGGGCGAGGGGTTCGACCTGCTCGAAGAGGAGCTGGGCGACCTGCTGTTTCAGGTGTTCATTCACGCCGAGCTGGCCGCCGAGGCGGGCTGGTTCACCGTTGCCGATGTGGCACGCGGCATCCACGACAAGCTCTACCACCGGCATCCGCACGTGTTTGGTGCCGACGCCGCCGATGACAATCCCACGGTCGATGAGCTGTTGACCGACTGGGAAGCGCGCAAACTTCTCGAGAAGGATCGCGGCTCGGTGATGGACGGAATTCCGCGGGAGCTTCCCGCCCTGGCATTGGCCGCAAAGGTGCAGAAGAAGGCGTCCGGTGCCGGGAAACCGGTGATTGTGAAGCCATTGAGCGGCGCTGCCGATGCCGCCATCAACAGCGAGGATGAGCTGGGCGAGGCACTCATGGCGTTGGTGAGCAGGGCTCGGGAACTCGACCTTGACCCCGAAGGTGCGCTGCGGACTGCCGCCAACCGGGCGATGGCATCCTTTGATGCTGAGACGTCCTAAGACTCATAAGGGGCGGTTCCTCTTCTAGACTCTCTACGTGGTCGATATTGCTGGTTCGTCGGGGAGCGTTGCGGGCTCGCCTAGCGCCGCGCCCGTTGTGCCTATCTCGATTTCGACCGTCACGCCCGTGTACCGGGGGGCCGAGCATCTCGAGGCCCTGGTCGAACGGCTCGACGAGGTGCGTACCAGCGCCCGCGCTGGCGATGCCCCAATCGAGTACGTCGAGTCGGTGTTTGTCGACGACGGATCTTCCGACGGATCGGCCGAGGTGCTCGAGAAGCTCGCGGCCACCCATCCCTGGATCACCGTGGTCACGCTGTCGCGCAACTTCGGCCAGCACCCAGCGACGGTGGCCGGCATCCTGCACGCTGGCGGCGAATGGATCGTCACCCTCGATGAAGACCTTCAACACGATCCGGGCGAAATCGAGACGCTGCTCGAAGTAGCTGCCCAGGGTCGTCACGACCTCGTGTACGCAACGCCGAGCGACGTCAACCACTCCCGTTCGCGCGGCTGGTTCAGCCACCGGTTTAAGCGACTGTTGGTCTACCTGTCGGGCAACGAGAACCTCGCGCAGGTGCAGAGTTTCCGTCTGGTGCGCGGCGACATCGCCCGCGGTGCCGCGGCGGCGGTTGACCACGAGACCTACCTCGACGTCGCGCTCAGCTGGTTCACCGATCGGGTGGGCAGTATCGAGATCGAAATGCACGACGATCGTTTCCAATCCGAAGGCCAGAGCGGCTACGGGTTCCGTTCGCTGCTCAGCCATGCACGCCGCGCGGTCATCTCGGGCCAGGCCAAGCTGCTCCGACTCGCCGCAATCTTCGGTTTGTTGTCGGTCTTTGTCGCCGCCGTGCTTGCCATTCGAGCCATCGTCGGCGTGGCCGTGGGCGACGTGTCGAACATTGCGCCGGGTTGGCCGTCGATGTTCATGACCCTGCTGTTCTTCGGAGGAGTACTCAGCACGCTGCTGGTGGTGCTCCTCGAATACTCGGTGTCGGTCGCGCTCCACCTCAAGGGCAAGCCTGCGTTTTTCCCGGTCGACCGTCGACGCGACGCGCTCCTCCGCAACTACTTCAGTTCGCGGTGAGAACCCTCGACCTCGACGACTCCAGTCGAGTGATCGTGCTGGGCGAGGGTCAGGTCGGAAGCGCGATAAGTCGGTCGCTGACCAGATCGATGCCGTCGGTTGGGCACCAAACCAAGACCGACTGGTCCACGCCGGCCGCCGCAGCTCGATCCACCACCGACGCGCTGGCCGGTTTGCCCCGCCTCGGCCCGACCACCGGCTCCTCCACCACGGTCATCTGGTCGGCAGGGACCGCCGGGATGACCACTACGAAGGAGCGGTGCGATCAGAACCTCGAAACGATGAAGCAGGTGCTCCGAGCGGCCCTCGACTCGGTGCCAGAGGGTCAGCGACGCGCCCTCCACCTCGTTTCCTCGGCGGGTGCCCATGCCAACGGTGCGCCGCGATGGCCCGAATCTGCTTCGGCGGCAACCGGCGACCGGCCTTCGCGAGTCCCCTACATCGAGTTGAAGGTGGCCGAGGAACGCTGGGCGCGCTCGCTGGTCGACGACCCCAACCCGGTTGACATCACGGTGCATCGGGTGGCGTCGGTGTATGCCCGCCCCGGAGACCCTGGCCGGTCGGGAATGGTTGCGGCGATGGTTCGCAACGCTGCTCGAGGCAAAGTCACCCCGATCTTTGGTCGCTGGTCGACCATTCGCAACTACGTACACGCCGACGACGTGGGCGACTTTGTGGCCCGCTCGGTGCACCTGGTTCCCGACGATGGCCAGCGGGTGAGCGAATCGCTTCTGGTCGATCGCCGTAGCTACGCCATCGGCGAACTCGTGAACCTGGTGTCCAAGGCCATCCGGCGCCCGGTCCCGCTGCAGATGATTCCCGCCGACAACGCGGAGAATCACACGTTCAATCCGGCGATGATCAGCGCCGGGTTCACCGCCCGCCCGCTTCCGACGGCAATTCGCCAGATGTTTCTGGAGCTTCAACCATGACGTCGGCCCCGTCGGAGGTCGAGTCGACGACGGCGTCTCGATCGCCGATGCTCGCCGCAGTGTTGACGATCGCGAACTTTGCGCTGGTACTCGGCGGGCTTGTGGTGATCGCCCGTTTCGGTAGCGAACGACTCGACACGGGCCTGGTGAACGTGTGGTCGATATGGGGAATCGCTCACGTGTCGATCGGGCAGAGTTTGCAAGTACTTGCCGCGATGCCCGGTTCGGCAGAAGCCACGATGCGCGCACGACTGCCCCTGGTGCTGGCAACAGTGCTGCTGAGCGCAGTCGCGGTAGTCCTGCTCCGGAGTCGACTGTTTCCCGACCTCGACTGGAACTGGCCCGTCGCGGCGGTGGTTGGTATTGCCTCGGCTACGGTGTCGGGTGTGTTGCGCGGCGGCCTGGTGCGCCGCCGGATGGCAGTGCTTTCGCTGGCGGTGGTCTGCGCCGAGAACGCAGGACGCACGTTGCTCTTGCTGGTGGCTCTCGGCCTTGGAATCGGTGTGGCCGATTCTCTGGTGCCCTGGGCCATCGTTGCGCCGTTTCTCATCTCGCTTCCCGTGCTGGTCGTGCTCAACAAAGGGGGCATCGGCACCGAAGCCGGGCATTCGGACGAAGCACAGGCCACCACGGGACGGGCCGCGCTCACCATGATCCCGTCGCTGGCCTCCTATGCGTTGCTGCCGTTGCTATCCGTGCTCGATCGGTTGCCCGAGACCATCGAGGTCGACGCGTTGGCGTTCGATGCGGCACTGGCCCGCGGCCCGGTTCAGGTGGCGGTGTTCGCGGCTCCGATGGCATTGCAGTTCATGCTTGACCGCACCTCGGATTCTCGCCGATTCACCCTTGCGGCGCCGCCGTTGCTTGCGATCCTGGTGGTTGGTGCGGTGCTCTCGACCCTGTTGTTCGCCCCCGAGTCCATTGTGGGACGGCTGCTGTTGGTGGTTCTGGTGGGCGGTGTGAGTCTTCTTGGCTACGCCGCGATTCTCGACGCCGTCGATCGCAGCGCCACCGCGGCGGTGGTTGGGACGGTCATCATCGCTGCTGCGGGCGCTTTTGTGGTTTCGGCCAACATCGGCAGCTCGGTAAGCCTGGCGCCGGTGGCCTGGGCATCGGCTGCGGCCGTGGCGGTGCGGG
>CAZGVQ010000214.1:0-6529 GCA_964529355.1 uncultured Acidimicrobiales bacterium | reverse complement strand
GGTGCCCTTCGCCACGTTGGGCGCTGGCGTGGTGATGTGGCGGGGGCTCGGCGCCGGCCGCGATTCCAGACATGCGTGGACCAAGGCGTACTCGGTATCGCTGGTGGGTCCGATTCTGGCGCTGGCCGTGTGGATGTTGCTGCGTCCGGTGGTGCTTCCGAGCGTCGAACCATTCACCTTCGGGCTCCTGTTGTTTCAGCAGTTGTCGGTGTTCGTGCTCACCGACCTGGCGGCGACCTACTTCATCACGACCGGCCGACTCCAGGCGGCGGCCGGAAGTCGGTTTGTGTTCGCGGTGTTCCGATTGGGTGCGGTCCTGATCTTTGCGCTGTTGCCGACCCGCAATCTGTTCACCCTTGCTGTGGTTCTTTCCACGGTGGGCCTGGTCTCCATTTTCGCGGTGCTCCTCCACCTGAAGAGGCTCGCCTCGGTCGATCTGCGACCGCGGGCAGTCAACCGGGTCGAGTTGTTCGAGGGTGTGCCCGATGCGCTCGGAACCAGCGCCAATGGCCTGCTGGATGTTTCCGATCGTCCATTGCTCGCCCGCTTCGGTTTTGAGGCCGACGGTGGCCGCTATGCCATTGGTGCCCGCCTCGCACTTCTTGCCAACATCCCGCTGCTGGCGCTGCTTCGTCCCTTCGATCAGCCGCTTGGCGTCGCAGGGGCCCAGAGTCGCCAGGCCAGCTGGGATCTCACCCGCACCATTTTGCGGCGAACCGTACCGGTGACGGCGGCCATCTCGCTCCTCGCTCTGGTGCTGACCCCGCTGATCGGCGTGGTTCTTCCCGAGGACTATGGCGAGTCGGCCGATGTGGTCCGGTTGTTGTTGCTGTTGCCTATCTTGCGTGCGTTCCAATACCCGATTGGCAACGTGCTCACCATCGCCGGCGACCGGGTGCCACGAACCGTCATCACGGCCACCGCTCTGGTGGCGAACTTCGTGGCAAACATCATCTTCATTCCGCGTTTCAGCTGGCGGGCCGCTGCGTGGACGACCATCGGCGCAGAGATCTTTATGACCATTGCGTTCTTCGTCGTGATGAAGCAGCGACTGGCCGCCGAGGCGCGAGGTACTTGAGTTCCCATCGTGACCCGTATGCTCAACATCATGCGAGGCATCATCTCCTACAGCGGCTATCTACCTTTTCGCCGTCTCGACCGCGCCGAGATCACTTCGGTGCTCGGCAAAGGCGGAGGCCGAGGCTCCCGCACCGTCGCATCCTTTGATGAAGACACCACCACGATGGGGGTCGAGGCGGCGCGCCTGGCGCTGGGGGCAGGCCCGGCCACGCCCGACATCCTGAGCTTCTCCACCGTTGCCCCGACCTATCTCGATCGAACCAATGCCACCGTCGTTCACGCTGCGCTGCGGCTGCCGAAAGCAACCCTGGCCTTCGACGCGATCGGCTCGCAACGCTCCGCCATCGCTGGCCTCGAGGTAGCCCTGCGGTCGTCGGGCACGCATCTGGTTATCGGGTCCGACATTCGCACCGGTCTTCCGTCGAGCGCCGACGAGGCTGCCGGTGGCGATGGCGCCTCAGCGGTCTTGATCGGCGAGGACAGCTCGGATGCACCGGTGGTGGCCGAGTATCTCGGTGGTGCGGTGGCCACCGGCGAGTTCGTCGATCGATGGCGCGAGCCCGGAGCACCGTCGAGCAAGCTCTGGGAGGAGCGATTCGGCGAGGTGGTCTACGGCGACCTCGCAAATCAGGCCTGGGTCGACGCGCTCGAGGACACGAGCCTCAACGACGACGAGATCACCGCGATTGCCGTCACCGGACTCCATACCCGAGCCGTCTCCCGGACGGGCGCAAAACTCGGGGCCGAAAGCAGCCAACGGGTCGATGACCTCACCGCCACGATCGGGAACACCGGCGCCGCTCATCCCGGGCTCCTGCTCGGCACGATGCTCGATGCAGCTGCCCCAGGGGAGGTGTTTGCGCTGGTTACCTACGCCGATGGCGTGCAGGTATCGCTCTTTCGGGCAACCGACGCCATCGCCAACCACCAGGCGGTTCGGCCGCTCTCTACGCAGATTGAAGCGGGTGGCGCTGTCAGCTACGCCAAGTTTCTTTCCTGGCGCGACATGTTGCCCATCGAACCCCCAAGACGGCCTGAGCCTGACCGACCAAGCTCTTCGGCGGCGTACCGCAACACCGATTGGAAGTACGGGCTGGTGGCCTCGCGCGACCAGGAATCCCAGCGGATGTATATGCCGCCATCCCGGGTGTCGGCCGACGGCGGCGTCGACCAGATGGATCACATCCCTATGGCCGACGCTGTGGGCACCATTGCCACCTTCACCATCGACAAGCTGGTGTACTCGCCGAGTCCGCCAGTGGTGTTCGGCGTGGTTGACTTTGATGGTGGAGGTCGGCTTCCCATCGAAATCGCCGACGTCGATGCCGATGACGTGCAGGTCGGCGACCGGGTCGAGATGACCTTCCGTCGTCTCTATGCCGGCGACGGAATCAGTAACTACTTCTGGAAAGCGCGTCCGCTGCGGTAGCAGGGACCAATCAGGGAAACCGAAACCATGGGTTCACACGGAATCAAAGATCAGGTCGCAATCATAGGAATGGGCTGTATCCCGTTCCGCGAGCACTGGGAGGCGAGTCTCGACGACATGCTCATCGACGCCGCCGTGCTCACCTGCCAGTCGGCGGGCGTGGCGAAGGACGACATCGACGCGTTCTGGTTCGGCACGTCCCAGTCGGCGGCATCGGGGCTCTCGTTGTCGATGCCACTGAAGATCGAAGGCAAGCCGGTAACCCGCGTTGAGAACTACTGCGCGACGGGGTCCGAGGCCCTCCGCCAGGCCGCCTATGCAGTGGCCAGCGGCGCCTATGACGTCGCCATGGCCATCGGCGCCGAGAAGGTCAAAGATGGCGGCTATCAGGGACTCAACGCGTTCCCGATCCCCCACGACGGAACCAAGCGAAGCCTCACCGCAGCGGGCATGTACAGCCTGATTCTTCCGGCGTATGCACAGAAGCACGGGGTTGCTGAAGATGAGCTGCGCATGGTCGTCGCCAAGATCGCGGAGAAGAACCATGCCAACGGTTCTCTGAATCCCCTCGCCCAGTTTCGTCGGAAGGTCTCGGCCGAACAGATCTGCGGCATGGCCGCAGTTGCCGGCCAGCTGAGCGTGTTCGACTGCGCCGGGGTGGCCGATGGTGCAGCAGCCGCGATCGTCGTACGCGCCGAAGATGCGCACAAGTACTGCGACGACCCGCTCTACATCAAGGCGTTGTCGTTCGTGTCGGGCACCGGTGCTGGTGTCACCGACCCCGACTATGACTTCACCAGCCTGCCCGAGTGCAAGATGGCGGCCGACGACGCCTATGCCCAGGCAGGAGTCACCGACCCCCGAGCCGAAATCGCCATGGCCGAGGTGCACGATTGCTTCACTCCTACCGAGTTGTTGTTGATGGAAGATCTCGGGTTCAGCGAACCGGGGATGGCATGGCGAGACGTGCTCGATGGAACCTTCAACCTCGACGGCGAGCTACCCGTGAATCCCGATGGCGGACTCAAGGCGTTTGGTCATCCGGTCGGCGCGTCGGGACTTCGTATGCACTATGAGCTCTGGCAACAACTTCGCGAGAAGGCCGAACCCGAGCGTCAGATCGACCTCAGCGGCCGCGACCGCAAACTCGGCCTGGTGCATAACCTCGGCGGTTATCCGGGCGAAATGGTCGGGTTTGTGAGCATCCTCGGCCCCGATCTTGACTGAACTAAATCGGTAGATGTCGCTACCATCAAACCCGTGACCACCACGACTTCCACAGCGACTTCTCGACTACCGGTTGTCGCGTCGCGTCGTGGGATCGACTTCTCGTTGTTCGGGTTTCCCGTGCGAATCGATCTCAGCTTCTTTCTTCTCGGGGTTATCTTTGCGTTCCAGGTGATCAGCCTGCGCTGGATAGCAGTGCTGTGGGTTGCGCTCCTTCTCTTTGTCTTTGGCGTATCGGTGCTCGTGCACGAACTCGGACACGCATTCGCAGCCCGCGCCCTGGGTGCCCATCCCACCATCCGGCTCCACGCGATCGGCGGCATCACACACTTCATTCCGCCCAAACCGCCGACCCGACTCCAGACCATCGGGGTTAGCCTCGCCGGGCCCTTTGCTGGGTTCGCTCTGGGAATCATCGTGCTGTTGGCCCGCCAGGCGGTCGACGATCCCGTGGCCGGTGGCTTGGCTGACAACACCTGGCGGATCCTTCTCCTGATCAACATTGGCTTGGGAGCAGCGAACCTTGCCCCGGTGCTCCCGCTCGACGGTGGCCACGTGATGGAGAGCCTCATGCCGGGCGACGAGACCCAACGCCGCCGAGCGGCTGCGGGTGTGTCGGTGGTCGTAGCCCTCGGAATTGCCTTGTTCTTCTTTCGGTCCTTCGACACTTTTGGCATCACTGCTCAGCTTGCAGCATTCCTTTTCGTCCTCGCGGCCGCGCACAACGTGGGCGTTCTGCTCGCTACCAGTAAGCGGTCGACCCAGAAGTTCGCTGACCGCGACGAACTCGAAGAAGCCATCGAACGGCTCAACGACGGCGACAACACAGCTCTCGCCACGCTCGAGCAGCTTGCCACCGGGTCCGAGGATGAGACCGTGCAGAAGTACTCGAAGATGCTGGTTATCGAGCGCACGGCCACCGGAGGTGATGTTCCGCTGGCTCGCCGCCAGCTGACCGAGCTGCCCGGCAAGGTTCATCCGTCGTTGTATGGGCTCGTCTCGCTCTATGAGGGTGACCCGTCGGCCATCGAGCAACTCGACGACGCGATGCTCACCGAGCCAAGCCCAGCCGCGGCGCACATCATGACACTCGGTTACATCGCTGCGGGGCGGGCGGACGACATCGTCACCGTCATCGGCTCAGGTCCGACCGACTGGTTGACCGCACCGATCCTCGGCTCGGTGCAGCACACGCTGCACTCGCGCGACCACGTTGAAGCCGGTGTCCAGATCGGTGAGCTGCACCTGGCAACGGTGCCCGACCCCGCCGGCAAGGTGTACTACAACACCGCGTGCGGGTGGGCCCGCCTCGGCAATACCGAGCGGGCGATGACTCGGCTCTCCGAAGCCATCGGGCGAGGCTGGAACGATCGGGCCACGCTCGACGAGGACCCCGACTTCGCTCCCTACCGCCACACCATCGAATACGGTGCGTTGCGCGGTCAGCTGCCATGATCGGGCATGGACCAGTTCACCCACGTTGAAGTAGCGGTCGATGGCGAAACCGCCTCGATAACGATGAACATCCCGGCCAAGCTCAACCCGCTCGGTACCGAGATGCTCCAGGAATTGGCGCTGGCCGCCAGATACATCGACACCCAACCCGACGTGAAAGTGGTGTTGGTGTCGGGAGCCGGACGGGTGTTTTCAGCCGGCGCCGACGTTGCAGCGTTTGCCGATGGCGCCTCCACCAGCGACCCCATCGTCAACGGCGATGCTGGTCGACTCATGGCCGAAGCGTTGGAGCGAATGCGCGCCGTTGCGGTGGCCAAGATTCACGGCTGGTGTGTGGGCGGTGGGCTGGTGGTCGCGGCGGCTTGTGACCTGCGGGTGGCCGCCCACGATGCGATGTTCAGCATCCCCGAGATCGATCTGGGGATACCTCTGGCATGGGGAGGTATCCCACGGCTGGTGCGCGAGATCGGTCCGGCCCTCACCAAAGAACTCGTGATGACGTGTCGTCCCTTTGACGCTGCCGAAGGAAAAGCGTCGGGCTTTCTCAACCGCGTTGTGCCGGCCGACCAGCTCGATGCCGAAGTCGACGAACTCGTGGCGACCCTGGTGTCGAAGCCTCGCTATGCGCTCCTTGCCACCAAGGCCCACACCAACGCGGTGACCAGCCAGATGGTGGGCACCGATCGGTCATGGTCCGATACCGATGGTCTGCTCGTGGGACTTCGAGACAAAGAGGGTCGCGAGAGCGCCCGCACCTATCTCGAGAACATGAAGGCCTCGAAAAGGAAGTAGTGGGCTCTCTTCCGCTCTTCCGCTATCCCGCGGTTGCGCTGTTGCAGGTTATGGCGTCGCCCTCGCTGCCGTCGGCGAACACCGGAGTGATCCTCGTCGAGCCGGTGGCACCGCTGCCGATGTCGAACTTGAGTGAGGTGAAGTTGACGCTGTTGTAGAACACCGGACCGCCGTTGACCTTCAGTGCGAACACGTAGGACACCGCTCCGTCGATGCTGGGGTAGTCGACCAGAATCGCCCCTTCGAGGCTTGTCGCAGCACAGTTTTCGCTGGTGTCGTGGAAGGTCCGGGCTGTGCCACAGTCGACGGCTGCGCTGAAGCTGCCGTCGGCGAAGACCGCCGAGACGTCGAGGTTGACATCGAGGCCAGGGGTGATGGCGATGGTGGCTGAGGTGCCCGGGACCCGGTCGTAGCGGAGCACTCCGTCGTAGCGAAGCGCATAGACGTACTCGACGGCCCCCTCTATCGGCGCCCAGCTTGCCGACACGCCCACCGGATCCACGGTGACAACGCAGTCCTGCGTGCTGGGTGGCTGAGGTGCTGGTG
>CAZGVQ010000213.1:0-6550 GCA_964529355.1 uncultured Acidimicrobiales bacterium | reverse complement strand
TGAGCCTCAATGGGCGCATCGCCAAAGCCAACGAAGACCTAGCGAAGGCGAACGAGGACGCAGCGCAGGCCCGAGCTGTAGCGACTCGAGCCGAGGTCGCGCGGCCGCCCGTCGCCCCCAGTCTCGACACCGACCCGGAAGTCAGCCGTCGTGCCGTGGCGCAGGCCAAAGCCGAGCTGGCTACATCCGAGGCAAGGCTCGCGACGATTCAGAACGAGCTCGACAACGCGCACGCCGAGATCTCGGCCCGCACCGAGCAGACCACCAACCTCCAGATCGAGCTACAGCGCCGCGGCGGTGAACTCGAGCGTCGCGTCATCGAGGGAAACCGGGCCACCAGCAACTATCAGCAGGAACTTTCCGCCCGCGAGACCCGAATTGACGACCTCAGCCATGAGCTCGACGGCGTCGCACAGGCTCTCGATGAAGCGCAGGGCCAGATCGCTGAGCTAACCGCTGGTCTGACGGCGGCCGAGCAGCGCGAGCGCAACGCGAGCGAGCGTACCGAGGACATCCTCGCTGGCATGCGAGAGCGCGAGGCCAACCTTCTGGCGCAGGCCCGCGACGGACAGGCAGCACGCACCGCGGAGATCGCGAACCAGCGCGATCAGATCGTCGCCCAACAGTCCGAAATCTCGTCGCTTGGTCAACGCATTGCCGAAGCGCATGCCGAGACTTCGAACATGCGCGACCGCCTGGTCCAGGCCAACCAGCGGGCCGAAGAGCTCGGGCGTGGAACGATGCGGCTCAAGGCCCTCGAGGCCCGAGTCGCCCACCTCAGCGCCGGAGAAGCCGAGCTCGTCAACCTGCGGGCCCGTCAGGTCGATCTCGAACGACGAGCAGAACGGGCCGACGCTCTGCAAGCGGAAACGGCCGAGCAGCGGCGCGAACTTCGCGAGCTGACATCCAAGGCCGAGGCGGCCGAGCAACGGGCCCTTCGGGTCGTGGAACTCGAGGGTCGATTGCGGGCCAGTGAGCTCGAGGCGGACCGGCTGCGGTCTGGCGCAGGCGCACGCATCGAGGACGACTCGGGCGACGAAATCACGATCCCGGACGCCGATCGGACACCGATGGGTGACGCTGAGCAGGCCGAACTCGCCGAGCTTCGAGTGCGGGTGGGACTCGTCTCCCAGCTGGAGCAACGAGTCTCGTCGCTGCAGCGCGAACTCGCCGAGCTCCGAAATATCGCGGCCGCCGCGCAGAACGTCGGGGATCAACCCGACACCAAAGACCGGACTGACAAAGACCGGACTGACAAGGACCGGACTACCAAAGACCAGGCTGGCAAAGGAGACGACGAAGCCGTGGCGGTCCGCAAGGAGATCGCCGCTCTGAAGAAGTCACTCGCCAAGGCTGACCGGGCTGCGAAGCAGACGCGTCACGACACCAAGAAGCTCGAGAAGCATCACGACGCCAAGGTCGCCGATCTGCAGAGCTCGCTGAAGAGTCTTCAGCGAGATGCCAAGCAGAACTCTGCAACCATTGCGGCGCTGCGCCATGACCTGGTGAAGGCTCGGAAGGCAAAGGCCGGACATCGAGACAAGCGGCTTCGGTCGGCCGAGGAAAAGGTTGCCCAGCTCGAAGCGCAGGGCGCCAAGATCAACAAGCGGAGCACCAAGGCCGGCGCAAAGAAGTCAAAGAGCGTCAAGTCCAAAGGCCCCGCAAAGAAGTCGACCAAGGGACCGGACGACCTCAAGCGCATCCACGGCATTGGACCACGGCTCGAACGAACCCTGAACGACATGGGCATCACCCGCTTCGAGCAGTTGGCCTCTCTGAAGAAAGCCGACATCGAACGGCTGCAGAAGAAGCTTCCCAAATTCCCCGGCCGCGTCGTCCGCGACAACTGGGTTGGGCAGGCCAAGGCGCTGGCCAAGAAGCGCTAGTCGCTCCGACCGCTCAGGAAGTACCAGCGAGCAATACTTCGACCTCGTCGCGGGTGGGGAGCGAGCTGCTCGCCCCTTCGCGCAGCGTTGTCGCTGCGCCCACCCGCACCGCCCATTGAGCAGCCTCGACCAGCGAACCGCGCAGCAACCCATCGGCAAGCGCCGCGCAGAATGAGTCACCTGCCGCAGTGGTGTCGACGGGGTTCACCGTGGGAGCCGGCACGGCCGTACCAACCCCGTTTGCGACAACCATGGCTCCCCGCTCGCCGAGCGTGACGACCACGTCGGCATCGACGCTCGACGCGGCTTGCACGATTCCCTCATCGGTGGCGAGCGCATCGGGATCGACGCCAGCCAGCATCGCAAGTTCGATCTCGTTGGGCACCAACACGTCGACCTCAGCCAGCAACTCCGGGGGCAACG
The DNA here is from genome assembly GCA_964529355.1 of uncultured Acidimicrobiales bacterium. Classification (GTDB taxonomy): domain Bacteria; phylum Actinomycetota; class Acidimicrobiia; order Acidimicrobiales; family SHLQ01; genus CALLQB01. The sequence continues at coordinate 4,241 of CAZGVQ010000213.1, read as the reverse complement.
GGTTCTCCGGCGCTGGGGCGGGATTGAGGATCACGGTGCCACCGGCTGCCCGAGCCGCCGCGAGCACCGTGGGGATCGGCGTCTCCAGCTGCAGCAGCAACACCGACGCATCGCGCAGTTGCGGCGAGTTCTCGATGTCGGGCGCCCCCAGTGCCGCGTTCGCGCCCGGGCTGACCACGATGGCGTTGTCCCCGGACCGATCGACGGAGATGAGGGCCAGTCCGCTGGGATGATCGGCGGTCACGAACAGCTCCGAAACATCGACACCCGCCGACACCACCGCGGCTTTGAGTGCCTGGCCCGGCGCGTCATCGCCAACCATGCCGATGAAACCGGTTGGGCGTCCAAGCCGCGCCGACGCAATGGCCTGGTTGGCGCCTTTGCCACCCGGAATCTGACGATGGTCGCCGCCCAAAACCGTCTCGCCGGTCTTGGCGTGGTGGGGCACGGTCACCACGATGTCGAGGTTCGCACTGCCCAATACAACTACGTCCACTCCGTACTCCTCTGGTACTCGAAGTTCGCTGTGATTTCGCTGGGGCAATCATGTCGCAGAACCCATCGAATGTTGGGTTTGCTCCGAGATTGGTTTGGTCGGTCGTTTCGTGACAGATTTTCTCCCTACCGGTTCTCGAAGGAGCTAGGCTCAAAGCAGCAAACCCCCCTAGTTTTTCAATTTCTCGATTCCCACCGAACTTTCTCGTCCGGACCGTCGTCTGGAGTAAATGTGACCGACCTTGAGCTCATCGCCGTTTTTGCAGGCAGCTGGATTGTTGCTGCCGCGGTCTGGATGCTGCTCGACTGGGCGGCTCGACCAAAGCACGCACGGTTCCGCCCGAAGGGCGACCGAATCCACCGCGGGCCCTTTTCCTATCGCCACTTTCGCCGGGTCCGTCGCGCCGAGGAAAGCGAAGAGATTCGGCTTCGCCTCCAGCAACGCTACGGACGCCCAACGCTGGCCGTTCGCAAGAAGCGCCAGACCCGGGTCATTGCCCGCCACGATCGAATGGTCACGGGCATAGGCGCAACGGCCGCCACCGCAGTGGCTTCCTCAGCCCTTGGGTCCGAGGCCCCCGACGAGCTCACCGATACCGAGGCCGCCGCAGCGCTCGATGCCGCATCCACCACTGTCGAGGCCGACCCGGTTTCCGAACCCGTGTACTGGACCGAGTTGCGCGACCAGGCGTTGGGATTCGGCGCCCAGAACGACGAGCGCCTCGCAAACGGCGAACCGCCGACCCGCTACAACCCCATCATCAAAGACGACGAAACGATGGCCTTCGATGGAACGTCGGGAGCCTGGCCTGCCCAGACGGTCGACCCCTTCGCCGACGGGGTCCAGGAAACCGATGCCGATACCGAGTCCGGCGACCCATCCGACTCCACGGATCCGGATGGTGAAACCGATTCGGCGCACGAGCGCGCTGTGCGCGACCTCGAGCATCTCCCCGAAGCAGGCTGACAATGAGCTCGCTCAGCGAGCGGTTTCGGTCGCGCCGAAGCACGTCGATGGTGGTCGATGGAGAGGTCGTGTTTTCGGTGTATCGAAAGCGCGTTCAGATCGGCGACACGCTTCGTGTCGAACGAGTGAGTTGCTCACCTGACCGCGAGCAAAGCATCAACCTCAGCTGTAACCGAGCGTTGCTGCGCATCAATGGCATCGCGGCGTCTGCGGTGGCGCTTCGGTCCTCCCGCTGCCCCGAGGCCGTCGAAATCGTGGTCGAACCCGTCACCAGCGATATTGGGCCGGATGCCAGCGGGCCGGTCGACATCGTCTGCTGGAACAGCTGGTTCGTCGATGAGATCGAGCATGCATGGGTCGGAGAGGCCGGTATGCGCCTCGGAGGCACTGAACCGATCCGCCTCGAATGCAGCGATGGTCTGGGCGACGCCGACTTCGACGACCTCGTGGTCGACATCATCACCGAACCCTGAGCCGTCGGAAGCACAAAACTTACAGTTTTCTTTGGACTGGGCCGATGCTATTGTTGAACCAGCTGTCAAGCGCAGCTTGTTTCAATGGCGAAACAAACCCCCAAAGGAAAACTAATGAAGTCATCGCAGACAACGTCGTCTGGTGAAGGAACGCTTATTTGCGGCATTGGCCGCACTCAGGTCTCGCGACGCGAGGTTGAGAAGTGGTGTGAACGCTCCACCACAAAAGCGCCAACGACTGCCGGTTCGCTCCGCAAAGCTGCCTAAACCAAGCTGCCTAAACCAAGCTGCTTAGCCCTGCATCACAACGCTGCGGAACCGTGGGGTTCGCAGCCTCGGCTAGACGCGCACGACGTCGGCCCGGAAGTGCATGCCGAACTCGACGTACGGTGTCAGCTGGGCGATCGCGGCGGTGAGGTAGTTCACAATCTCGATGTGAGGAATCCGCACCGGAATCGCCAGAACGATCCCTCGTTTCCCACTGTCTTGTTGCTTCACCCAACTTTCGGGGAGCACCAGGCCATTTTCCTCAAGCCGCTCAAGAGCGTTTGAGCCCATGCCGTGCTGGATACCCAAAGATGGCGGATCCGGCTTTCGGCGAGCCATATTGGCCGGGACCCACGTAGCCAGTGGAAGGTCCGAGCCGCGTCCGGTGAACCACCCGGCCACGCCGGTTCGGTCCGCCATAATCGCCTCCTGCTCCTGGGTGAGAAACGGGGTCACATTGAGCCAGGACTTTCCGTCGGCCCGAGACGCCATTCCCTGCATTTCTGCAACCACCTCGGTCGGGTCCGAGGCATGAAAATTCACATGTCGATGGTCAGTCAAACGAGGACTCTCCGGGCGAACGATCTACGACTGTCGTTCTAAGGTATCTGGTCGGCTGGCCTATCGAGGCCGCCAGCGCCAGATAAGGGTTCCGATGCGGGCTTCGATGCCTCAGGTTGAGCCCAAATAGGCCGATTGGACCCTGTGTTCCTGGGACTCTCACTTGCCGACGCGGCTTGGACCGCCGCGGGCGGCGCTACCGGCGTCAGCGCGCTGTTAGCCGGACGTTCCTGGCTCGTCCAGCGCGCGATCCGCAAGCAACAGCGCGCCGACTCCTTTGCATGGACCCTCGTCCACGACGCCGCCGACGCGTTGGGCGACGGCCGAGGTACATCGGGCGACAGTCAGGTCGTGACCGAATCACTCAGTCGGGTGTCCAACCGACAAGCCGCCCTGGCCGCAGTCGCCGCAGTCGTACGCGCCCACCCCGGCGACATCGACCAGATGTTGATCGATTCGGTGAAGCACTCGACCATCGACGACCACCTTCGCGAAGAGCTGCTGGCCAAGGACCACCTTCGACGAGTCTCGGCCCTTGAAACCATCGAAGTCATTCGCCTCGAAGAACTCACCGGCGAGGTAGCCGGCATGGTCACCGACGAGCACGAAGACGTGGTGCGGGCCGCCGCGAACGCGCTCGCGGAACTCCGGCCCGAGATCGCCGTAGGCGTACTGGTGGGACTGGCCAACAAGTACGGCTCGTGGGTCCTTGAAAGCCTTGGCCGCGCCGCCGACAAGCTCTCGACCCGTGATGACCGGCGGGTGCCGATCGGTCGACCGCTTTGGCGCGACGCGCCGAGCCTGGCCGAGCGGGCCGTCACCGAGGGCCGCCTTCCCGATCCAGGCGACGCCTCCGACGCGATTGCGGTGATGGTTGCGCTACTCAACGACACCGACACCAACCGTCGCCTGGCTGCGGTCAACGCGCTTGCCAACATCATTTCGCACCCCGGGGCCCAGATTGCGCTTGCCGGCGCAATCGGCGTTGAAGATCGAATCACGCGGTTCGCCGCGGCCGCCCGACTGGTCGACAGCTCTGAAGGTCGCCGCATCCTGCGCACCGCGGCCCGCTCAGAGGATGGCACCGATGCCGCTGAGGTTGCAGCAATGGTGCTCTGGGGCCACGAACCCGGCACCGAAATCGACACGTCGGCGATCATGCCGTCGAATCCCCTACTCGACGAGTACATCCCCGACGGCTCGAGCGACCTGGTCGGGACTCTGCCCACGCAGGCTGACGAGTCGACCAACTCCAACGCCGACACGACCGAGGCATCCGCATGATCCTGCGCTGGATTCTCACCCTGTTCATGTGGAGCGCCTTTGCGTTCACCATCATCCACTTCCTCGCCATTGGCTTCTGGAGCCTCTTGAGCTTGCGTCTGCTCGCCCGTGAACGGCCCGCCAACCGCATGGTGCCTCGCTCATCAGCGCCCACCATGGATGATCCTCCCGGCGTGTCGATCATCCTCCCCGCC
>CAZGVQ010000212.1:0-6551 GCA_964529355.1 uncultured Acidimicrobiales bacterium | reverse complement strand
GTCGATCTCACCTCACCGGCGAACCTCGGTTCGATACAAGTCACCGCAGACCAGACGTTGGCGATCTCAGCAGCGGGCGAAGAAGTCGAGATCGTTCAAGAGATCCTCACCGAGACCATCACCACACCCCGATAAACCGTCTTCCAGGACAGGTTCGCTGCGCCAAGTTAACCAAAGGTGCCTGGCACCTTTGGTTAACTTTTTTGGGACAGGTTTGCGACGCATGACCCTTCGAGGTCGGTGAGGACTATGCGGTCGCGGTTGGTGTGGGTGACTTCGTTGGCCGGGTCTACGGCAAGGCGGTATTCGCGGAAACTCATGTCGGTGGCGTCGAAGGTGAGGAGCCGACCCCGCAGGACCTCGCCGTATCCGAGCACGATTTTGAGGGCTTCGAGCGCCTGCAACGAGCCGATGATTCCCGGCAGGACACCGAGCACCCCGGCCTCGGCGCAGTTGGGCGCGAACTCAGCGGGCGGCGGTTCGGGGGCCATGTCGCGATAGGTGGGGCCGTCGAGCGGGTCGAACACCGTGACCTGGCCTTCAAAGCGAAAGATCGAGCCATGCACCACGGGGATACCAAGCTTTACTGACGCGTCGTTGAGCAGGTAGCGAGTGGGAAAGTTGTCGGTGCCATCGATGATCACGTCGTACCCATCGATGATGCCCACGACATTGCTGGCATCGAGGCGCACGTCGTGGGTGACGACGGAGCAGTCGGGGTTGAGCTGGGTGATGGTCTTCTTCGCCGAGTCGACCTTGCGGTCGCCGACCCGATCGACGTTGTGCAGCACCTGACGCTGAAGATTCGAGGCATCGACTTCGTCCATGTCGACGATGCCGAGCTGACCGACTCCCGCTGCGGCCAGATACAACGCAGCCGGAGAACCAAGCCCACCGGCGCCGAGAAGCAGCACCTTGGCGTCGAGCATCCGGCGTTGGCCTGCTTCGCCGACCTCGGGCATCACCAGGTGGCGGGCGTAGCGGGCTCGCTGGGCGGGCTCGAGGGTGACCGGCGTGGACCAGTCGAACCCTTCGTCCTTCCAACGGTTGAAACCACCGGCCATCGAGACGACGTTGGTGTAGCCAAGCTCGAGGAGACTTCGGGTGGCGAGTGCCGATCGGCTTCCGCCGGCGCACATGACCACGAGCTCGGTGTCGCGATCCGGAACCTGAGCTTCGATTGCGGTTTCGAGTGTGCCGCGCGAGATGTGGACCGAGTCGGCGATTGCGCCCTGGGCGAACTCGTCAACCTCGCGAACGTCGAGCAATACAGCGCCTTGTGTCAGGCGGTCGTGGGCCCCTGCCGGGTCGATCTCGTCGATAGCGGCCTTGGTCTGGGCGAGGATTTCGCGGAAGCTTGCCACGCCTCCACGGTACCGCGCGGCAGGTCTACAGGGTTCGTCGGATCACCGAACGCAGTTGTTCGCTTCGCAGCTCGTGCACGCTGACCTCGGCGTGTTGCAGCACGACGCGCTGCTCGACTGCGACCGAACCCAGCCCAAAGTGGTCGAGCACCGATTGCGCCCCGCCGATGAGGCCGTCGACCAACAGCGGCCGCTTCGTTTCGAGTCGCGCCGGAACCGGCACATCGGATGCGATATCGACCAGCTCGAGGTGACCGTCCCAGTGGTTGCAGGAGGAATCGACCGCCGAGGCAAACCCTCCGGCGATACCGAGCAGCGAGATCGCCTGCGCTGCGGCCGATTCGGGCAGTGTGCCAACCAGCTCGGCAACCCGGTCGCCGTGCATCGATCCGACGATTCGGGTAGTGGCGAACTTCTCCACGAAGTTGGTGCGGCTTGCTTCTTCGACGTCGCCAACCGCTCGTGACGGCAACACCAGGATGTGGGTTGCGCCCAGGTCCATCGCGCTGCGCCAGGGAATCTGTTCGCTCAGGCCGCCATCGACATATGCCTCGCCGTCGACGTACCGACTGGCGCCCCCAAGGACCGGGAGGGCGGCCGAAGCCTTGAGAATGGCGCCGATGCGATCGTTGTCGCCCTCGACCTTGAACAACCTGGTCGGATTGTCGTCGTCGACCGGACACACGGTGGCCCAGAGTTCCACCGCCGACTCGCGCAGGTGTTCATACTCGAGCCCCCGTCGCCGGCTGGCAGTGTCGACCAGGTAGTCGAGGTCGATGGCCTGTCGGCGCTTGATCGCGTTTCGCTTGTCGAGAAACGGCGAGCTGTTGAGATCGGTGTAGAAAAGGACGCTTCCTTCGGTGGCCTGAGAGGCGACGAAGAAGGCCGACGCCAACGAGCCGGCCGAGGTGCCGACAACCAGGTCGAAGGCGTCGCCGAACCCGAGTTGTTCAAGCGCGAGGAGCATGCCCGATGAGACCACCGCGCGCATTCCGCCGCCTTCCACGGCCAGCGCCACGCGGTAGTCGTCGGATCGCTGACCCGGCAGTGATTCGCTGGCCAGCCGGGCCCGCAGCACGTCGGTGGTCGACACCTTTGGGTTCACAGGTGATGACCGTAGTTCGTTTGGCGCCCCGACCATTGGTAATGGCGTCTTGACCAACGCTGGAATCCGGTTGAACAGCAGGCTCACGAGGCCTCGTTCTCCTGGAATGCCCCGCGGGGCCGAGTGACCGTATCGGACAACCGCAGCGGCTCGACGGTTCGTTCGCGTCCGGTCTTTCGCACCGACATGACCCCAGCTGGCACGACCTCGCCGTGGCGAATGAGGCTCGGAGCGGTCACCGCGCAGAAGTACAGCAGCTCATCGAGGGTTTCGGAATCGAGATCGAATTGCACGTAGCTACCAGCGGCTTCGCTTTGGGGAGCAGTCGTGTGCACAACGCCGGTCAGGTTTCGCTCCCAGTCGTTGCGTCCTGGCTGAGGAAGAGCAAGACGTAGTGCCAGTTCGGTGCCGGGGCTGAACGTTTCGGCGATGTCGGCTCCGTACGGGGAAAGTCCAACCGCAAGCTCGTTGGCGTGCGAAGGAATCGACCGCGGTAGCACGCGACGCTCCCGGTCGGCTTGCGCCCAGGTGGAGTCGCGAACCAGCGCGAGTACCCCTACCGACGCCAGCACCACCATCGCCGTTGCGAAATCGCTGAGTTCGTTGAGGCGAAACCCGACCAGTTGAGCGAAGCAACCCAGCAATGCGAGCAGACCAATCGCGCCTACGACCCGCAGATGGCGGGCGGCGATTCGGCCGGGCGGGATCGCGAGAGACGAGCCACGAACCAGGCCAAGGAAGTCAGCGGTGATCGTGCGACAACCCGCCCGCAGATCGCTCCAATGGGTTTCGCCCGGCCCCCTCCTGTGGTTGGTGTCTGCGGCTCTCATCTCGGCGCGCGCCAGGGCCGAAAGTCCAAACCACGGAAGTCCGAACACCAAGGCTTCGCCAATGCCCGTCGTGAACGGCAACCAACCGGTCACTGCAATCACGGCAGGCAGCAATAGCGTGAACGTTCGGGGCACCACCGACCATGCCTCGAGTAGACGATGGGCCTCTCGGGCGGTCTGCTGCCGGCCCACCTCGTCGATCCGGCGCCGCAACGCCTGGTCTTCATCCCATGGCGGTTGTCGAAACACGATGCCCTCGCCGAGGGAGATGGACTCGGCCCATCCTTCGTTGATGTCATCGAGGGTCCGAGCGACGAAGTCGCCGTTCCCGGTGTGGAAGCCGCCGGCCTTTCGCACCAGATCGGCCCGCAATACCACCGCACCCGGGGTTGCGCCCGGAACCGGATGCGAGAGCTCGGCAAACAGCGGGTACCCGGCCACGCCAGCGAACCGGCCAACGCTCGAAGGACTCCGATTCGTCGCGGGCATTCCAACGGCTGAGTAATGAGGCTCGGTGAGCGCGGCGACGCCGAGCTCGATGATGTCGGCGGGCACCCAAACCGAGCCCGGGACCACCGTGATGAGCTCGGTACCCGAGCTCTCCAGGATCTCGGTCGCGATCTGTGCTTCTCTCACGGTCGAGTTCGGAACCCCCCGATCCACCCGGAAGTGCTGGCACAACTGTTCGATGTCGGACCGACCGAGCCGATCGATGACGGTTATCGAGGTCGCACCGCGAACCTCCATACAAGCCCGAAGAGCCGTTCGGACTTCTACCAACGGCTCCTGTCCAACGTCGAGGATGACCGGACTGCTCGCCACATAACTGGTTTGAGGTTGAGTTTCGACAAGTTCACCTCGCTGGCCGCCCCTTGCCCGAGTCCGGACAAAGTGCCTGATCACCACCACCATGTCCACGGCCAGAAGCAACACGAAAAACACCGGGTTTGCGCCGTCGTGGGTCCAGCCAGCGCGCCACAGCAGATACAACAGCGCTGCAATCTGGGACGCAAGGATCAAACCCGAACTCGACTTCACAGTGGTGGTATCGACATCTCAGCTCCCCACCCTGATCAGTTCGTTGCCGCTTGCTTGTCAGCTGGAAGTCAGCACTCCGAGAAGCTCGTCGATGAGCGGGTTCGACGCGGTGGAGCGACGGACCGCCACCAGGCGTCGATTGGCGAACTGGTCCTTCAGCGCTCGACGCAGCGGCCGCTCGCCTCGCTCGGCCTGCACCTCGGGAAGAACCGTCCACCCGATCGAGAGGTTGACCATCTCGCGAATGACGTCGGGCTGATTGGACTCGGCCACCACCTCGAACGGTGCCCCTCGCCGTTGCAGCTCGGCCGCGATGGTCTGCCGGGTGAGGGAATCTTCGGGGAACGTGACCCACGGGCCCCACGTGTCGGGTTTTCCCACCGGAACCCCGGCGGGCGCGTAGACCGCCAACGGCTCGTCGAGCAGCTCGACCACCACCAGATCATGCCGCTCGACCATCTCGTCGTCGGGTTGCACGACGATCGCAAGGTCGAGGTCGCCATCGACCACCCGTGAAAGCAGCGGTGCCGATGGAGCAACCGCCAGGGTGAGGCTGACCTCGGGGTGTGAGTGGCGGAACTCGGCCAGCTGGTCCGGGTAGTGGTGCACGGCTCCGACATCGATCATCCCGAGTCGTAGTTGGCCGACCTCTCCCGCATGTCGACGCTCGATCCAGTCGCTCAGGTCACGTGTATCGGCCAGCACCCGGCGGCAGTAGTCGACCACGGGCACCGCGTCAGTGTCGATGATCCGCTGCCGGCCCCGCCAGGCGAACAGCGGCAGCCCAATACGTTTCTCCAGCTCGGCGAGGCCCTGTGAAAGTGCTGAAGCGCTCACCCCCACCGTTGCTGCCGCCTCGGCCCAGGTATCGGCCGTGGTCACGGCCTCGAGATACTCAAGCTGTTGGATGGTGACCTTCGGGAGCATTGGGACCCTTTACGCAAGAGACACTTCAGGAGTATTCAGTCTTTCTTAACTATATCGTCTTTTGAGTCAGTAATGCTTATGATTAGCTCCATGGCAACTTCTTCACCCTCTTCACCGTCTTCACAGACACCCACCCCCGCTGACGGCCGACTCGGAGTACTCCTCCCCGGAGTCGGCGCCGTTTCCTCCACACTCATCGCTGGAGTCCTCGCCGCCCGCAACGGGGGAACCACCCCGGTCGGATCGTTGAGCCAGCTCGAGTTTCTTCCCAACCCCGATGATCACGACCAGGCCGGGCCGGCGATTCGTGATGCCTGCGGACTGGCGTCGCTGGACGACATCGTCTTTGGCGGCTGGGACCCGATCTCGGCCAACGCGCTCGACGCTGCGGAAACCGCCGGCGTACTCGACAGCCGCGACCTCGAACCGGTGTCCGCCGAGATGGAGGGCATCGTCACCATGCCCGCCGTGTTCGATCAGGACTGGGTGCGAAACCTCGACCCGGTGCGAATCAAAGAGGTCACGAGCAAGTGGGATGCCGCGCTGGCGCTCATCGACGACATCGAACGCTTCCGATCCGAGCAGAACTGCGACCGACTCGTCATGGTGTGGTGCGGATCCACCGAGGTCTATCGACCAGCCGGCGATGTGCACGAATCGATCGAATCCTTCGAGCAGGGCCTCAAGGACAACGACCCGGGAATCGCACCAAGTCAGATCTACGCCTACGCGGCAATGATGACAGAGACCCCCTACGCCAACGGTTCCCCCAATGTCACCTGCGACGCGGGCTTCCTCGAGCAGCTCTCGCTCGAGCGTAAGGTTCCGATCTGCGGGAAGGACTTCAAGACCGGCCAGACACTCTTGAAGACCACCATCGCCCCGGCGCTCCGGGCCCGACTTCTCGGCGTGCGGGGATGGTTCAGTACCAACATTCTCGGCAACCGCGACGGCCTGGTGCTCGACGACCCCGACAGCTTCAAGAGCAAAGAGGTATCGAAGCTCGGCGTGCTGCACGACATCCTCGGACCCGAGCAACACCCCGAGCTCTACGGCGAGATGGATCACGAGGTCCGTATCAACTACTACCCGCCCCGTGGCGACCAGAAAGAAGGATGGGACAACATCGACATCTTCGGATGGATGGACTACCCGATGCAGATCAAGGTCAACTTCCTGTGCCGCGACAGCATTCTCGCTGCCCCCATCGTGCTCGACCTCGCACTCTTCATGGACCTCGCTGCACGCGCCGGTTCGAGCGGCGTCCAGGAGTGGCTCAGCTTCTAC
>CAZGVQ010000211.1:0-6552 GCA_964529355.1 uncultured Acidimicrobiales bacterium | reverse complement strand
CTCCGACGCCCCGCGCGTCGTCGCGATTCACCTCGCGTTCGCCAGCCGAATGGATATGCGAGAAGTCGACACCGTTGAGGCCGAAGCAGGTGCGGGCCTGGTGGGCGACCGCTACCACGGGTCGAAACACCGTCATGTCACCGTGCAGTCGGCCGAGCAACTGGCCGAGGCTTCCGAACTTTTTGGCCAGCCCATCGAGCCGGGACTCACTCGACGGAACATCACGGTCTCGCACGGCGATATCCCCACCACGCCCGGCGAGCGGTACACGCTGGGCGATGTTGAACTCGAGGTCGTGCGGGTCGCCGCACCATGCAAGTTGTTGGAGGATGACCTTGGCCCGGGCGCCAAGGCTGCGTTGCGACGCAAAGCCGGAACCGTGTTTCGTTGCCTCTCGTCGGGCACCATCGCGCTCGGTACACCGGCGACCGCGGAGACAACGGCTTGAGCCTCGACCCCTCGGCAACCTGCGATTCGTGTACTGCGCCGATGAGCGCAGACGCTCGCTTCTGTCCGCAGTGCGGGCATGACCAGCAGGTCTCCACGTTCGATCTGAATCCGCTCGACAGCCCGCCGGTTGACGGAACGATCGATTCCTCCGCAGCCACCGCAACCAGCACCGTCGAAACATCGCGAAAGCGCGCTCCGATGCTGCTCGGTCTGGCGGCTGCGGTCATTCTGACCGTCGTCGCGGTGGTGGCCCTGCAAGGGAACGACACATCGCAGCCCGAAGCCGCTTCCGGTGGTGCCGAGGCCTCCGACCAAATCACCGGCGATGACGAAACCGCAGATCCCCCCGACTCCGACGATACGCCCAGCGCTCGCGCCGTACTAGGCGACACCGAGGTCACCTCCGTCGCCGAGGGTGCGGAGTTTCCGCTGTTTCCTGCTTCGGATATCGAACGACACCTCATCATTGGTCGCCGGGGCGCTCAGCTCCTGTTGATCGACTCGGTCACCGGCGACGTCCAGGAACTCAGCCTGCGGTCCGGCGAGAGCTATGACCGACCGCTCGCCGGATACTCGATCGGCTCGGTCCTCGAGCGGCTGCTGGTTGTCGACAGCGGCATCGTGCGGTCCTTCTCACTCGCTGGCGGAGCCGATTTCTACCTCTCGGGCAACGTCACGGCATTTGACGTCCGTGAGGGCCCCACCGTGGTCGTTTCCAGCGCGCTGCCCGGTGCCGACTCGCGCGACCTTCTCGAGGTGCAATCGTTCAGCTCCTACAGCGTTTTCCCTAGCGAGTCCGGACTCCTCCCGCTCAACGCAGACGTCCACGCAGTTGGCGAGCGGGTGTTCTTCGAGGCCGGCGGCAAGGTATTCGAACACCAGTTCAGCCTTGATGACGGTGCGGGATTCGTCGCGGTGGCCAACGGCACGATACTCGGCGCGGGCCGCACCTCGGTCATCGTCGATCAGTGCACTGTCGATCTTGATTGCACCCAGCACCTGGTGCACGAAAGCGGAGAGCAGATCGAAGTGGAGCTCGATGCGTTGATTCGCACACCCTTGAGGGTTTCCCCCGAGATCGATTGGATCGTTGCACCCTTCGGCGGCGGCGTGCGGGCCAGCGAGTTGTCGGGCGATCGCCAGATGGACCTACCCACGACCCCGCTCCTCGGTGTGTCCTGGACCTCTGACGGCAGGTACCTGGTAGCAAGCGGCGCCGGATCGGTCAGCATCACCGATCTCGACTCGATGGCCACGTCGGTGATCGACATCGATGGCACCGGCCAGGTGTTCGACGAGCTGTTGGTGGTGCCGGCTCCCGAAAGCTGGATCCCGGGCGGGTAGGTACTACACATCACACCCAGCCGGAGGTGTGTCGATTCCCCTACTGGGGCTAGCGTTGTTGGCCTATGTCTCACCGGCTCGATGTCGAACTCACCAGCAACCGCGACGATGGCACCTGGACCTGGCGTGCCGCAGGTGCGAAAAAGCCCAAAGGGTCCCTTGACGCCTCGTTGCTCTACGAGGGTGCCGAAGTTGGCGATGTCTGCCGGGTCGAAGCCGAGACGTATGTCGATGGCACCGAGATCGTCGCGGTACTTCCACCCAAGACCAAGGTTCGCAAGGAGCCCGAGCTCCTCGAGATTCTGGGATCAGGGCGCAACACCGAACTGGTGACCACGCAGCTCGCCCCGAAGGGCCGCGGACGCGGTGACCGCAAGGGCGGCGGACGCGGGCGTGGCGATCGGGACGGCCGCGGCGGAGCAAAAGGCCGGGGCGACCGCAAGGGTGGCGGACGCGGCGGACGAGACAGCCGGGATGGTCGTGGAGACCGGAAGGGCCGTGGCCGCAACGACCGCAAGGGCGGCGGACGCAACGAGCGCTCCAACGCACCCTCGAGGCCCAAGCCCAAGCGGCTGCGACCCAAGCGCACCCATCGCGACGCTGCGATCAAGGCACTCCCGGAGATTCAGCAGGCACTGGGCCGCGAGGTCCTGCGCGACGGCATTCCCGGCGTGCGCGCCATCGCCGAGAAACAGATCACCGCCGCCACCGCCGCCGGCACACCCAAGATCCGCACCGATGCCCTCCTGGCGCTGGCGGAGAAGATCCTCCCCACACTGAAGGCCGCCGAGTGGCGCGACCGGGCCGAGGCCGCCAAGGCCGGAGTTGACGACGTCGATCTACGCGACCTGCGTTCGGTGGTGGCCGCCGGAAGCACGCAGGCCAAAGGATCTGAAGCCAAGGCCCTTGCCACCGAGCTCAGCGAAGCCGTTACCGCCCGTGTCGATGCCGAGCATCGCAAGTGGCTTCAGGAACTCAGCGAAACCCTCGCCGAGGGCCGCACCGTGCGAGCACTCCGTCTCTCCTCGCGTCCCCCGAAGGCTGGTGCGCCAATCCCGTCGGAGATCGCCCAGAAGCTCACCGAGCAGTCCAACGAGTCACTCACCAGCGATACGGGCTCTGACCGGTTCGCTACCGTGCTGGATGCGGTTGCGTTCTCGCCGGTGCACACGCAGGTCCGTCCGGCATCCATCCCCGCCAACCCGGGCGACGATCTGCTGGCGGCCGTAAAGCGGTTGTCGATGCGCATCCCCGATATCGCGAAGATGTTCGGTATCGAGCCCACGCCGCCGCCAAAGCGCAGCCGCTCAGGCGGTCAACGACGCCGGTAGTCGCCGCGGCGGCTAGGCGAGCGTCTCGATATAGCCGTGCTCGGCCAGAAAGTGGGCGAGTCCGTCCACCAGGTTGAGTTCGGTGACGTTCACCAGGGGCACCCACAAGGCCTCGGTGGCATCGTCACCGGCAACCGGGTCCTCCGTGCTCATGACGGTCACTTCAAAGTCCATGATGACGAAGTGATGGTCGTCGCTCAGGCGCTCGACCCACCCGACAAACCGGCCGCACACCGCATCTAGTCCGGTTTCTTCCTCGAACTCTCGCAACACCGCCTGGGCCAACAATTCGCCGCGCTCCACCTTTCCGCCGGGAATACTCCACTCCCCTGCCGCAGGCCCATGACCGCGCCGGATCATCAGAATCTCATCGCCCTGAATCGCGATCGCGCCCACCGCGACCTGGGGGGTCATGCGTCTGGTGCGGGATCGGTGAGTGCGTGATGCACCAGGATCGCCCGAGCGACGAGCCCGTTCGACTCAAAGAAGTTCTTGGTGTGTCGGTCACCGGGCAGCGCGGCAGCATCGATGCCGCGACAATCCCGGTCGCGTGCCCACTGCATAGCCAGACTCATCATCTCGCCGCCGACGCCCACCTGCCGGCCATCGGGCAACACAAACAAGTCATCGATAACGGCCAGTACCGACTTGTCGGGGAGCACCTCGACCCGGGCCATCAGATAACCAACAACCGACTCGTCCAAGGTTCCAACCACGACCAAATGGTCGTCATCTCCAATCGCATCCGCAACCGAGGTGTCGGCCGGCAACGATCGCGAATGACGAAGTGTCCAGAGCTCGCCGCCACGCTGGTCGGCGATCGCGTCGAGTGCTTCGCGGACAAGCCCTGCGATGACCCCAACATCGTGGGGCTCCGCAACTCGTGCCGCCTCATCGAGGCTCACCGAGGCCATCAGCGAAGCATCTGCATCATGCGTCACGCTGAATCTGGCGGATCCGGTTCAGCACGGTGACACGTCGACGATTGGCTTGTTCAAAGACCCGAACGTTCTCGAGCTGGGCTGCCGATAGCGAATCGAGCCGTTTCACGATCTGGGAAGCGGGCATCGATCCATACGAGGCGAGCGCAAGGTCGGCCTCGACGACCGCCTTGGGCTTCGCCGGCGACTTCTTCGTCGACTTCTTGGACGTTGAAGGCTTGGGCGATGCCTTCTTGGAAGCTGCCTTCTTGGAAGATGCCTTCTTGGACGTTGATTGCTTGGACGTTGATTGCTTGGAAGAGGCCTTCTTGCTAGAAGACTTCTTTCCTGTCGACTTCTTTGTGGCTGAGTTCTTTGTGGCTGAGTTCTTTGCGGAGGACTTCTTGGCGGGCGACTTCTCGGTAGAGGATTTCTTGGCCTTTACCGACGCCGTCTTGGGTCCGGTGGCTGCCTTGGTGGGCTTCGGTGGGTTCCCCGCTGTCTTGGTGCCCCCAGCGCCATTCTGCGGCTTCTGAGCGTCGTCCCGAAGCTTCACCCCAAAGATGTCGCTCACCGCGTCGCCAAGCTCATCCTGGCCCTTTTGAACGGCCATTTTGCCCACCACACGCGTAATTGTGGCCTGGCTCTTCCCCCGGGCAACCCAGGTAGGCAGCCGGTCAAGAATCTCATAGGCGATGCCTATGGGTGCATAGAGGAGGGCTTCAATCGCCTGGTCCGAGAGCGACTTGTCGTCGGTATTCGCCACGATGACTCTCCTTGGCACGTTTCACGGTTTCGGTTCGCCTGTCGGCACCAAAACCAGGTCTGTAAGGCTTCCGCGCTACACGTTCACCGGATAGCCGCAATGCGGGCAGGCCGGGTTGTCCGGATCATCCACCTGACTCAGGCTGAACAGCAGGAAGCAGTCGAGACAGGTGTGTTCATCGTCGCGCTTGGGCTGCACGTCCTCACCGTCTGCGGTCTTCTTCTTTACCGCCGGCGCCGGTGTGCCTTCTTCCTCTTCATCCTCATCGTCTTCGTCGTCGCCCGAGGCCAAGCGATCCTTCAGGATCGTGTCGAGGTCTTCCTCAAGGTCGTCGGGATCCGGCTCTTCGTCGTCATCATCGTCAGAGCGCTTACCGGCCTTGGCGGCCGCCTCGTCGTCATCGGATTCATCATCGTCGTCGTCGAGAGCTGCGTCGTCATCATCGAGGACATCGTCGTCGGGATCTATGTCCAGATCGTCGTCGTCGAGTTCCTCGTCATCAAGCTCTTCATCATCGACTTCTTCTTCATCGATGTCGTCTTCGGGCATATCTTCGTCTTCTGTCATGATCTCCTGGCCTCGGACCGCGCGTCGGTAGAGACGAGGGGATCATAGACATACTTCAAGCCAATCTTGCGACATCTGATCGGATTGATCAGATTGTGCTACCGGCTCGGAATGCTCAAACGACTGCCCGCTTCGAGCTGAGAGTCCACCGATAGGCCATTGCTGTTGGCAAGAACCTGCGGTTCGATACCGAAAAGCGACGCAATCGAACTCACCGAATCACCCTGTTGAACCACGTAGATCGTGGTCACGACACCAGGATTGTTGTCGCTCGGTTCGGGGGTTTCGTCAGCCGGCTCGGGCTCTTCGACAACCTCGGGCTCAGGCTCGGGCTGTGGTTCAGGCGCCGGCTCCGGTGCAGGCGGCGCTTCTTCAGCCGGTTCTTGCTCGGCGGTCTCTTCGGCAGCAGCCTCTTCAGCGGCGGCTTCTTCGGCTGCCTTCTTTTCCGCTGCTGCGGCTTCTTCCTTTGCCTTGGCCTTGGCCTCTGCTTCGGCCTCGGCTTCCGCTGCGGCCTCCTGCTCAGCTCGACGCTCGTCACGAGCAGCTTTGCGTTCCGGCCAGGTCTTTGCCGGCGTCGCATCGGCCGACGCGCTTGCGTCAGCCGAAGATCCGGTGCTCTCCCCCGGAATCCGAAGGAGCTGGCCTTCGATGATTCGGGCCGATGAGCCGAGTTGGTTCCGATCGATGATGCCCGACACGCTCACTCCGTGAGCCGCAGCGATGGACCACACGGTATCCCCGGCCTGCACGACCACGGAGATGTCCGGCGACTCCGGCAAGGTCAACTTCTGACCTTCCACGATGAGGTCGGGGTTCGTGATGTTGTTGGCGGTGGCGATCTCTTCGACCGAAACGCCTTGAGACCTCGACAGGTCATAGAGCGTGTCGCCGCGCTGGACGACATGGGTAGCCGCCATCTGGCCGCCCAGACCGAGCAACACGATCGCAGCTGGGCCAGCGATGCGAGCCCGATGCGTCCGGAGAAATTTTCGAGCGTCGGTCAATTGCTCGTTGCTGATGTTGAAGCTATTCACGTTGGATATTCCCTGTCAGTGGTTGTCCGCCCACTCAGGGAGAACAACATATTCAACTTTCGCCCCAATCCCAACATGAATCTCAGAAGCATCAACTACTAGGCCCCCAAAGTCCGCTCTCAACACCCGGTGCCAGAGGT
>CAZGVQ010000210.1:0-6569 GCA_964529355.1 uncultured Acidimicrobiales bacterium | reverse complement strand
GCAACCAGGCGAACGCCGAGATCCAGCAGTTGATCGAGCGCCGCGGTCAGCGCGGGAGACGCCGACATGATCGCGGACTCGGTAAATTCGATTCCCAGCTGCTCGGGTTCGACCTCATAGAGCCGAAGCATCGCGTCGAGCCGCGACGCAAAGCCTCGTTCGATGGCTTGGTCGGGTGACACGTTCACATCGACCTCGATGGAAAGATCGTGAAGCCGTTTGGTCGAGGCAATGAAATCGAGTGAGCGGTCGATGACTCGGTGACCCACCGCCGACGTCATGCTCAGCTTGTCGGCCAACTCGACCACCTCGGTGGCGCCGACGAGACCCCGCGATGGGCAGTGCCAACGAACCAGCGCTTCAAAGCGCAGGGGTTCGCCACCGTCGGTGCTGTCGGTGTACTCGGTGCCGCTGGCGAGCGCCTTTGCCTGCCCGCTGGGCAGGATCGCCTGGTACACGTTGTCGATCTGGCTGCTCAGCTGGTCGCCAGACAGTGCGACTCGGAAGTCATCATCGAGTGAACGTCGCTCGGCGATTTCGAGCTGACCATTTTCACCGACGATTGCGGTGCGGATACGGCCCCGGCTGCGGGCCCTCTGCAGGGCAAGGTCGGCGTTGGCGAACAGCTCATCAGCCGACATCGACCGCGCTGAACCCTCGGACTGCTCGCCGGTATGGGCGAGGCCCAGGTTGAACTGCACGGTGAGGTAGCGCTCGGTCTCGTCGATCTCGGTCACAAAGGTCGGCGAGAGCTCGTCGATGATCCGAGCGGTGAGATGTTCGAGGTCGATCGCGTCGCCAAGCCGCTGCGAGAGCACGGCAAAGGTTCGCTGGTCGATCCGGGCGGCCGACTCGTCGTGACGACACGCCAGCGCCAAACGATCAGCGATGGCCACGCTCAGGGCATCGTGGCCGGCCGCGCTCAACTCGAAGGCACCGTCGGCCGACGGCACAAGATCTTCGACGCAATCGATTTCGATCAGCGCCACGACAACTTTCGAGCGGTTCCCCACCGTCTTGGCGATGGCCCGGACCGCCTGACGCTTCAGCCCGGCACCACTGGCCAAGAGGGTGAGCGGGTCAACGGCCAGCTGGTCCTCATGCTCCCACTCTGGAACCGATTCGAGCGGCGTCAAAATGACCGAGGCCAACGGTTCGCCAGCGTCGAGATCCGCCTCGTTGTAGAACTGCGCGTGAAACGGCACCGCACCAGCGTCGGAGCGAAGCCAGAGCTGTCCCGACCACACACCGTCCGCCAGCACGGCCGGCCACACGTCCGAGCGGATCATTACGGCCGACTTCGGCGTGAAGATGTCATGGAGTTCGGTAGTCAGGTCGGCGCCGGTGAGATCGGCCAGGTCGGCGGAGAGATATTTGATGCCGACGCCGCGCTCGACGACCAGCACCGACCCCTCGGTTCCGTCGATCTCGCTGTCGGGAAGATCCCCACTTTCCACCAGGCGCGTGATGTCTTCGACAACTGCGACATCGCCGGTTCGCTCGCCGTCGGCACCGATGATCGGACTCAGTCGGCTACGGAGATACCGCACCGAATCGTCGCCGGAATCGATCTCAATCGTCTCGCTGATGCCGTTGTCGCCAACGTCTACCAGTCGAGATCGTTCGGTCGCGAAGTCAACCGCGTCGACGTTGCCGAGCATCGTCAACAACACATCATTGATGAAGGAGACGTTCCCGTCCTGATCGCGGGTGAAGGTACCTAGCCGCTCGGGCGTCAACAGCACGTTGTCATCGGTGGTGGTCTGGTCATCGACCACCGTGAGCTGGAGGGCGATCTGGGCCACCGTCGGGTCATCGAGATAGTTGCGTCCGATGACCTCAATCCAGCGCCAGGCCACATCGGCGCTTGCCGATTCCTCGGCATCGGCGTCCGCTTCGTGGGGTATTCGCAAAAAGCCATGGATCTCGCCGTCGAGTCCCGGCTCACGGAGGCGCTGCTCGACGTAGCTACGATCCGAGGGGTGCACGGCGGCCAAAATTTCCATACCGACCGCGGTTGTCGCCGGACGTCCAAGCAGTTCCGCGAAGCTCGCACTCGCGTACGTGACATTGAAGCTCTGGTCGAGAAAGACCACCGCGGTCTCGGTGTGCAGCGCGTCGCCCAACTGTTCGTCAGCGCCGGTGTCGCGAGCCCGCACAATAAGACCATTGGGTTTGCGAATCACCGTGGTGGAAAACGTGCGCTCGCTCCCCGAGGCGGTCAGAAAGCGCAGCGGGCCATAGGGGTGGACTTCGCCGTCGGGTCGGGCCTCCATCGCGTCGAGCGCTTCGGTGAACTCGGCCTCATCGTCGCGGTGCAGCAGCTCCCAAAGATGGAGGCCGGCCAGGCTGTCGGGGTGACAACCGAGCTTTCCCTGCACCGGACCGGTGACCACGTCGATCACGCTCGACCCCGGCCGGAGAAGAATGCCGATGTCGGTGGCCTGCGAGGGGTCGTCGGCCAGAGTGGTCCCCGACACGACGGAGCGATCGGCCACCATCTCCTCGGAACGGTCCTGGTCGAAAGGACCGAACGACGCAACACCTGCGACGGACCCACCGGCGTTGGTTACGAGATCCTCCGGGGAAACTCCCCCGTCGTGTTCTTCTTCCCGTTCATGTCCTGCTACTTCATCGACGTCTCGATCTTCGGGGGAGACTTCATCGCTCTCCACCATCTCGGGCCTTGAAATCTCGGCCTCGGAAAGGGCGACCGTGACCCGCAATCCTGGGAGTTCGCCATCGTCGAGCGCGTTGACTGCCGACAGCGTGGCCGGAACCCAGCTTCGGTGCGAATCGCTGGACTCGAGATCACCGGACACCAGGCGGACTTCAAGTGACGCATCGGCCTCGGGTTGAGAGCGGACGAACTTCAGCATCGACCCGATCGCCAGACGGTCGCTCGGATGGAACAGCCCGAGCCCCGAGGATGCCGCAACGTCGAGATCCCAGCCCAGCAGGTCCTCTACCGACCGATCGAGATGCTGCACGGTTGCTTCGGCAGAAAAAACCAGGGTGAAGCAGGAATTCTGGGGCATGTTGGTCAATCGGCATCAACACGCACCCCCTGAAGAAATCAAGGTTCAGATCCCAAAGCGATCCGAGGGCCAATTTTGGTGTTCGGTGCCCGCTACCTCGGTGGATTCTCATATTCGGGGAATACCTGCCGACCGAACATGTATGGGTCCAACCACGCCTCATCAGGGCCATGCTTCTGATGACAAAGGCACAAAGAAGCAGCGCGACGCGCGCACCACCTGGCCACTTGCGGCCGGGCTTGTCGTCGTTGCTGGCCTGGTCGGGATCCTGTTGCTCACCCAGGGCGCCGAAGGCCGCACCCAAACAATCGGTGAGGCTCTCCTGACCGCAGCCCTGGTGGCTGGCCCCTTCCTTTGGGCCGAGTGGATGGTGAATCGACACGAGAGCAGCACCCCACCCCCCGAGAACGATCGACGCATGGCATTGGTGGGCCGCGACCTTCGCCACCAGGAACTCGACGGACGTGACCTCGGCGGCCGAGTCTTTGTCGGCTGCAACCTTTCTCATAGTCGCCTCAGCGAATCCGGGCTCGTCGAGGCCGTGTTCGACCGGGCCGACCTTCGCTACACGGTGGCTCGCGGTGCAGACATGACCAGAGCATCACTTCGCCGCACCAACTGTGCGCACATGGATCTGCGATCGGCGCAGCTGGTGGGAGCCCAACTCAACGAAGCAGACCTTCGGGGCGCCGACCTTCGCCAAGCGCTGCTGTGTGACGCCGACCTTCGCGGCGCCGACCTCCGAGGCGCCGACCTCCGCGGCGCCGACCTTGACGGTGCACAACTTCGCTCAGCGCTCTACAGCGCGACCACGCTCTGGCAGGGCGATATGAACCTCGAAGCCGAACGCGACCGCCACGGCATGGTCGATCAGGCTGATGACTCGCTGCCGTTCGAGGCAATCGCCAGCACCTCCGAACGCCGAACGATCGACCTTCGACGGGGGCCACGAGCCATGGTCGCCGCAGCCGTAGTCGTTGCCGCAATCGGCGCAATCGCAGTTCCACGACTCGTCGACACCTCGGTTCCAGCCACCCAGGTTTCCGGCGTGCGCCTCGATCAGCCATTCCTGCAAGTCGACGGCACCTCAGACCAGGTCCGAGTCCTGATCGAAGTGAACGACGAGATGGTGCAGCAGTTCAAGACCCGCGATCTTCCGACCATCGTCTCGCTCGACAATCTGTCCCAGAACGACAACGTCATCGTGACCGTCGAGAACCTCGCTCCCTCGAGCACCATCCGCTGCGAGCTTGGCCTCGGCGCCGATACCTGGGTCGAGCAATCCGCCCAGGGCGAAGGCGCAACGGTGCGCTGCGGCGCCCGCGTCCGTTAAGACGCCCGCTGCTCCGGCAATCTCCTTAGCCCTGGACAAGTTCGGCGATCGACCGCAACATCTCCGGATCACGCGAGGAAACGTTGAGCATCGTCACCGGGCTGTCCCGCCACGCTTCCAGACGCTCGGCGATTCGCTCCTTCGGACCCACCAAACTGATCTCGTCAGCAAACTGATCCGGGACCGCGAGAATGGCCTCGTTTCGTTTCCCGGCCAAAAACAGATCCTGGATCTTGTGGGCCTCTTCTTCGAAGCCCATCCGCGACATCAGCTTGGTGTGATAGTTCTGCCCCTTGGCGCCCATCCCACCGATATAGAAGGCCAAATTCCCCTTCACCGGTAGAAGGGCCTCCTCGACCGAGTCGGTGATGTTGACCGTCAGGGTCACCGCGATCTCAAAGTCCGGTCCGGCAGCCTGAAGCTGCTCGGCGTACACCTCGGGTCGATACGGCGAGTAGTAGAGCGGCAACCAGCCATCGGCGATCTCCGCCGTCTGGGTTACGTTCTTCGGGCCCTCGGCCCCAATGAAGATCGGGATCTCGTTGCGCAACGGATGGGTCATGATCTTCAACGGTTTCCCGAGTCCGGCACTGCCCTCACCGGTGTAGGGATGCTGGTAGTACTGCCCGTCGAACGACAGATGCTCCTCGCGTCGGAAAGCGCTGCGGACGATCTCGACGTATTCCCGGGTGCGGGCCAGCGGGCGATTCGATGGCTGCCCATACCAACCTTCGACGACCTGCGGGCCGGAAACGCCAAGCCCCAGCACAACCCGTCCCGCCGACAGATGATCGAGGGTCATGGCGGCCATCGCGGTGGCGGTAGGGGTACGAGCCGCCAGCTGCACGATGCTCGAACCAAGCTTGATGCGGTCGGTGAAGCCGGCAAGATACGCCAGCGTCGTAAAGCAGTCCGACCCCCAACTCTCGGCGGTCCACACCGTGTCGAACCCAAGATCCTCAACCGTCTTGGTGACCTCCACAAAGTCTGCCGGCGGCTTCGCCGACCAATATCCCCACTGATAGCCCAGCTGTAGTTGGTCGTTCACTCGCATGCTCGCTCTCTCTTCGCTTCGGCACGACTCCACGCTTGTTCTGTGACTGGCGTTGGTTCCGCGTTGGTTTTGCTAACACTCCTCTGGTGTTCCTCGCAAAAGTCCGTTCGCCGGATAGCGTTTTGGGGATGGTTGATCGTGTTGGTCGTGGGATTCTTTCTGAGCCGCTTGATGTTGATGCTCCGCCGAAACGGGGCCGGGTCTACCAGAAGATCCATGCGGTATCGGGGCTGACGGTCACCCACCAGGCCACCAACACCACCGGCAACATCATCCGCTTCGCTCCCCCACTGGTGCAGATCCGTGACCAACGCGGCCGCGATCACTCACTTCGCCTGCGCGACGGTGCGTTTCTCGTCAACGGCGAACCCGTGGCCCTCGTGCAGCCGCCTCGGGTGGCCAAGCCCACCGCCCCCACCTTCACAGCGTCCGGCTCGGTTGATCTCGGCGATGTTCCCGCCCGGATGGCCCGAGCGAGTCGCATCTACGTCGAAGGCGTCCACGATGCCGAGCTCATCGAACACGTATGGGGTGATGACCTCCGCATCGAAGGCATCGTGGTGCAGTCGATGGACGGTATGGATGATCTGGGCCACCTGGTTCGCAGCTTTGGCCCCGGTCCTCGACGGCGGCTCGGCGTGCTACTCGACCACCTGGTCGACGGCACCAAAGAATCAAAGGTCGCCGCCGCAGTCGACCACCCCGACGTGCTGATCTGTGGCCATCCTTATGTCGATATCTGGCAGGGGATCAAGCCCTCCTGCGCCGGCATCGAGCGTTGGCCCACCATCCCGATGGGCCAACCATGGAAAGAGGGCATCCTGGCTGAACTGGGCTTCTCCGGCCATCCGGGTGCGTTCTGGAAGCAGCTGCGCAATCGGGTCACCAGCTACCGCGACCTTGAGCCGTCGTTGATTGGCGCGGTAGAGCAGCTCATCGACTTCGTCGCCCCACCCGAGTAGCTGCAGAGCTTCCTGGGTCTATGCGGCGCGTGGCGGCTGCTGCGCCGCTGCGTCCTGATGCGCCTGCGCGGTGAGCCCTCGGCGGAACTGGTCGGCCTGCACCGGAGGAGCCAGGTGGCTACCGCTGGCAAACACAACGCCGAGTGATTCGAGCTCGGCAAGATGCTCGCGCTCGTCGACAC
>CAZGVQ010000209.1:0-6599 GCA_964529355.1 uncultured Acidimicrobiales bacterium | reverse complement strand
GCGGTGGGTTACCTCTTCGACGAGGTTGCGCTTGAACACGTCGGGCTGCCCGTTGAGGTCGTCGCTGATCGAGACATCGGTGGACCAGACCACACTTGTGCCATCGCGGTTGGCGCCAAACTTCAGTGACGCGTCGAGACCCGACACCGCGGTGCCATCTTCGCCAAGGGTGACGATCTCGGATTCGTCGGTGCTGCGGTCGAGACGCAGCAGCGACCATCCGGCTACCGGATCGTCCTCGACGTAGAACAGCACATCGCTATCGGCGGCGAGTAGGACATCGACGCCGATTTCGGCCGAACCCGAAACCAACTCGATCAGGTCAGCATCGGCGGTGGTCGTGAGGTAGATGTCGGATTCGGTGTCGGTGTCTTCATCGGAAAGCTGCTCGCTCGAGCGAAACGCCACCGTGCCACCATCGCCCGACAAGCTTGCCGAGGGGCCGTCCGCCCCACCGACCTGTCCATCGGCTTCGCCGATGTCGGCAACGGTCTCGTCAACCCAGTCGACGACCCGTAGCAACACCGAGTCTTCGGAATCGGTCTGGACGGCGATGAGCACATGGCGTCCGGTGTCACTGACGTCGAGTAGACGGCTGGCGACGTCGAGTTGGATGCCGCGGTCCTCGATGCTGACCAGGCGGGTGATGCCGGTCTCCAAATCATGGATGAAGGCATCGGCCACTTCGTTTCGATCGTTGCGGATCAGATCGGTGGCCAGCGAGGTGAACGCCACGTAGCGTCCGTTGCCGCTCATGCGGGCCCCGAAGCTGTGGCCGTCGGCATCGAGTCCGGTTATGGCGCGGCTCGCGTGGATCGTGATCTGGTCGTCGCGGTCGCGCACGAAGACGTCGGTGAAGCCATTGCCTTCCGAGTCACCCCGACTGGTATCGAGTGCGTCTGAAGCCGACTCGAATGCCACCTGCGCTCCATCGGCCGACACCGACCCTCCGCTGGCACCTTGGATGTCGACCCGCTGCCCGGTTGACGATTGGCTTATGAGCCCCTGGGGCGACACGGCAAGCGCGGCCGACCCGACCGGAGCCTGGTCTGGATCGCCGGATTGCGCCGTAGCCGGTGAGAGTCCAAAAAAGACGATCAAGCTACAAAGCAGTGCGACGACCCAACGTGTGCGGGTGGACAAAATTCGCATGCAATCAGTAGTGGAGGGGAAAGCGGGAACACTTTCGGTCTACCACCCCGCCAGGGGGCCTTTCCAGCCGGACTCAGCACGAGGCCAGCAGGAAATCAGCAGGAAATCAGCAGGAAATCAGCAGGAAATCAGCAGGAAATCAGCAGAGTGACCCGGCAGCCGCTTTGGCGGCTCTGGCCGCCGCGGCCTTGTTCTTGGCCTTGCTGGCGGCGCGGTCTGCTGCCGTTTTTGCCGCTGCTGCTTCTTTGGCCGCCACTTCCGAAGCCGCCTTCTTTTTTGCCGCCCGCTCCCGGGCCTCGGCCTTGTCGGCCTTCTTTGCGGTCTTCACTGCCTCGGCGGCCTTGTTGGCCGCTGCCTTCACCCGGGCGGCCTTGCGATTCGCCACCTTGAGTTCTTCGGCTTTCTCGGCGGCATCCTTTGCTGCGTTGTTGGCCTGGCGGGCCGCCTTGGTGTGGGCGGCCTTGAGTTCCTGGTCGCAAACCCGGCGCTCGATGCCAAGGATCGAGAGCATCCGCTTCTCACCCGACGAACCGAGCGATGCGATGGCCGCTCCGCCTCCGCCGCCCGAGGATCCATGAAGCCCGATGCCCCACTGCCACCGCTCGTTGTGGCCAAAGAGAATGCCAGCCACGCCACTGTTCATCGCGTTGCGAACATCGGCCTCGACATCGTCGGGAGTGACGGGGCGGCCAGGCCCATGCTCAGGGCAATACCAAGCGGGCTGGATTCCCTCGTAGCGAAGCTCGCCGGCGAGCACCGGTTTGTTGGTGGCGTTCACCACCTGTTGCAGCTGCGACTTGGTGCGCTCGTGGTTCTGGCAGTGACCGGTCTGGGGTGCGGCGAAGTCGAGCCAGTTCTCCCACAGGTTGTCTTTTTGGCGATCCTGGATGGCCGGCGAGTGGTAAGTGGTGGGCTGGTTGGCGCCGTAGTCGGCAAGGCCGTAGGACAGCTGTCGCCAGATCTCGACATTCTCGTGACCGCAGTAGTTGTCGCCACCCATGATCCAGTGGCCCACGCCCTCGTGGCCCGCAAACCGCTCGGCGAGCTGTCGGCCGATGCCGTAGGCGTTCCACTCAAACAGCGGTCCGCTGTTCGGTGCGTTGCATTGATTTCCGCGCCCGTTCACATACACCGCGGCCCAGACGGGCACGATGCTTACGGTGAGATCGCGATCGCGTGCCATATCGAGAATGCGCTCGACCCGGTCGAGATAGTTGGGGTTGAGCACGAAGAAGCCGCTGCCGTCGATGGTTGCAGCAAGGTCGCCCTCCGGGCTCCTCTGGTTGATGTTGGCCTTGAGTAAGTCGAAGAACGACACCCATGTTCCGGCGAAGCCTTCCCGCTGCAGGTGGTCGAGGTAGGTCTCGATCTCGGGGAAGGTGGCGAGCATGGGCAGCTCCCACGCGGTGTCATACACCGGGAGCGAGCCGTTGGCGTTGGCCACGATCGGAAGCGGTTCGCCCGGTTGCGCGGCTGCGGGACTCTGGGCACCGCTGGCCACGGTGAGCACCGACGCCACAAGCGCCGCGACGAGTGCGGCGCTCAGCAGTCTCACCAAGCGGAATCGGTGAAAGGCGGAGGGGGTCTGGCGCCGTTCGGCGCGCAGAGGGCGGAGGAAGTGATTGGAGTTCACGGTGATTGCCTCGGGGTAAGCAACTCGGAAACGGACTGGGGCGGAATGCAGCGACCGACTCTACAAATCGTGCACATCGGCAACGTAGTCGGGCGCAATGTATTGTGACGAACTTATTACGAAAAACACCCTTCGAAGTTCACCTTTCGGCAGTTTTCTCCGGCCATAGAGCTGCCATATGACGACAAAGACACGCACGTACACCGAAAGCCCGACACAGCATCGCAACCTTTGCGCCCAACCGGTACCGTCATCGGTGTGTGGTCACTCGCAACAGGTGCAACAGCACCGCGCTTTTCTCGGCCCCGATTGCTGCTCTCGACCATGGGCATCGTGGTGTTTCTGGCGTCGGGGTGCGGAGCTGCGGACTCTTCGGACAGCTCTGGAAGCTCGCCCGACGCCGAAGTGATCGTGGCCGTCCCCACCACCACCCTTGCGCCGCCACCCGTCTCGACGCCCGAAAAGGTCACGACAACCTCGACCTCTCCTCCCCCTACCTCTGCTCCCTCTACCTCTTCTACTAGGACGCCGCCCACCACGTTGCTGGGCCGCCCCACCGAGACCGCGCTGGGCGTTTTTGGCCTGGCTGGCGACGTGACGCTTCACCATCCGGCGCGCACCGCAGCCGTCATTGGTTTCCACGAGTCGAGCCACGACGGCTCCCAACAAATCGAACTCGACCCCGGCGCGACTCCTCACATCACGATGGAAACCCGCGAACGAGGCACCGGTTCGCGAACCGCTGCCGATATTGCCGTGCAGCCCGAGACCGAGATCTTCGCGCCGGTGACGGGAACGGTGCTTCGGGCCGGCACCTACACCTTGTATTGCGATCACGCCGATGACTTTGCGGTGATCGAGCCTGACGACCATCCCGGCTGGGAGGTAAAGGTCTTTCACATCGTCGACCTTCAGGTCGTAGCGGGCGATCGGGTGAACGCTGGCGAAACCCTGCTTGCATCACACGCCCGTGTGCTTCCGTTTGAGTCTCAGGTTGATGAGTTCTCGGCCACACCCGCGTGGCCTCATGTGCATATCGAGGTCGTCGATCCGAGTATCCCTGACCGCCCATCCGGAGGCGGTTGCTGATGGCCACCGGCTACTATTTGTCGTAGTGACCGGGCCAGGGTCCCCTGGGCCGAAACCCGAAGAGGTCCCTGTGGGTCGATGGAGCGAATTTCTCGAAGAGTGGCGGGCCCGCAAGGCCGGCAGCAAACACGTTCAGAGTGACTTCTCGAAGGCCGCACTCGATCTGAGCGGACGCTTGGGCTTTGGCACCACGCGACTCTGGGACCACGTCGAGGAGGGCCAGACCGCCTACAAGGAGTCTCTGGCTCGGGAGAAGCGACTTCCGCCAAGCCTTCACGTCAGCGATCGCGACCGCCTGAGGGCTGGCGACCCCATCCCCCGCGCCGAGCGCCGAGTCGAAGACTTCCGGAATGAAGCAAGCGCCGAACGACTCACGGTCGACGACATCCTGGCCGCCAAAGCCGACGAGCCCACGGACGACCCCACAGACGACCCCACAAATGACGCGGCATCCGAAGACCAGAACCCCGAAGAGAACGCATGAGCGAACCCGACACCATCGATGACTTTCCAAAGATCATCAGCGTCGACGACCACGTGGTGGAGCCGGCCCATGTATGGACCGACCGCCTGCCAGCAAAGTACGTCGACGAGGGTCCGCGAATCGTCTACGCCCCCAAAGGCGAGATGAAGCTGGTCGATGGCGCCTGGGTCGAGACTCCCGGCACCGGCGACGACCTTGCCGCGTGGTGGCACTACGAAGACCACCGCTACCAGATCAAAGAAATGATCGCCTGCGCTGGCACACCGCCAGAAGAAGTAACCATGCAGGGCGTTACCTACGAAGACATCCGACCTGGTTGCTATGAGCCGAAGGCGCGGTTGGCCGACATGGATGACAACCACGTCGAGGCATCGCTCTGCTTCCCCAACTACCCGCGGTTCTGCGGACAGCTCTTTGCCGAACGCAAAGACCGCGAGCTCTCCAAGCTGTGCGTTGAGGCCTACAACGACTGGATGGTCGAGGAATGGTGCGGTGACTCTCAGGGTCGACTGATTCCCCTTTGTCTGGTTCCGCTCTGGGACGCCGAACTCGCCGCCGCCGAGATCCGCCGGAACGCCGCCCGCGGTGTTCGAGCGGTTGCTTTCTCTGAGCTGCCGGCCTGGCTCGGCCTTCCCTCGATTCACACCGGCTACTGGGATGTCTTCTTCCAGGCCTGCGCCGAAACCGGCACGGTGGTGTGCATGCACATCGGCTCGGGCACCAAGACGGTTCGCCCCTCCGATGACTGTCCAACCATCGTCACGGCGGCCATGATCTCGGCCAACAGCGCTGCCTCGATGATCGACTTTCTCTTCTCCGGGGTTCTTGCCCGGTTCCCAGCCCTCAAGCTCATGTATGCCGAGAGCCAAATTGGTTGGATTCCTTATTACCTTGAGCGGGCCGACGACAACTACGTGACCCACCGGTGGGCCCAGGGCGAGGACCGGCTCGCCGAGAAGCCTTCGTTCTACTACCACCGTCAGGTGTACAGCTGCTTCTTCAAGGACGCGGCCGGCATGAAGATGCTCGACGAGGTCGGCGTGGACAACGTGTTGTTCGAGACCGACTACCCGCACTCCGATGGCACGTTTCCGCACTCACTCGAAACCGCCAAGAGGCTCTTTGGTCACCTCGAGGACGAGGTCGTCTACAAGCTGGCCCGCGGCAACGCCATCAAGCTGCTCGATCTGCCCTTCGAGTAGCCGTCTCCCTTGTGGGCCGAACGGCCCATTTTCGGATTGATCGATAGCGAAACCGTAGGCCCAAAGCCATCGCGACCGTTGTGTCCTTTGCCGCCCGACAGTGCCGGGCACCGTTGCCATACCAACGATCGGGGCCGAACCGACACCCGGTACGGTCGCGCCAGACTCTCGAGGCATTTGGTTATATTCGGTCCGCTGACAGCCCACGCAGGTAGTTTCTCGTCGCTGCGCCGGCGCCTACCGAACCGGCTTATCGGTCTCGGAACCATGCCGACGGTTTCGTATGGACCGGAGCAGTTCCTCACACCGCCCCAGCAACATCGCCCTTCGATCGATGGCCATTGTCGCTGCATTCATGGTGTTCGTGGCCGCGTGCTCGACCACCGACGGAGGGGACCGCCAGTCGCTGACGTCGGACCCATCTGCAGCCGAGTCTGAGTACGGCGCCTTTGGACAGGACGCCTTTGGACAGGATGCCTCCGAACAGTTGAGCGACGCCGGTACCGCCATTGGCGCCCGACTCCTTCAGGGGACCGCCTCGGAATTCGGAACCCTCTCCCCCGGCGCTTCTCTCCCAACCGGCGATGACTGCGCAAATCAAGTGCGTAGCGCCAACAATGACTGGGAACCGAATGCGGCCAACACTCCCGAGAACAACCGGGTTGGTAGCCAACTGACCGGCTCATACATCGGCGAGTGGGACTCGGCCATCGAGGCTCGAGTCGACGGAAACTTCACCGGCACCACCGATGAGATCCTTCGGTGGGGTGCCTGCAAGTGGGGCTTCGATGAGAACGACGTGCGTGCCCAGGCCTACGCGGAGTCGACGTGGCGACAGAACTTTCAGGGCGACTGCGGCCGCCAACACGACACGCAGTTTGGGTTCAACGGCTGTGAAAGCGTCGGAATCCTTCAGGTGAAGGGAGCCGATATCCCGGCCACTCACCCCGGCACCTGGCCCAACGCCCACATCTCCACCGCCTTCAACGTCGATTACACACTGGCAATCCGACGCCTGTGTTTCGAAGGGATCGAGACC
>CAZGVQ010000208.1:0-6615 GCA_964529355.1 uncultured Acidimicrobiales bacterium | reverse complement strand
TTGCCCACACCATCCACCACAACCAGCACGATCACTACGACGGTGCCTCCGACGACGGCGCCCCCGAACGCGACCACCGTTCCTCCACGAAGTTCTCCGCTGGCCTTCACCGGCGGAACCGTGGTGCCTTTGGTGCTCAGCAGCCTGTTGTTGATACTGACCGGTGCGTTGTTCGCAGGTATTGGAAGAGGTCGTCGAGGTCGCAAAGACGGCTAAATCTCGACCGGTCTGCAACCATTCGTGGCGCACTGGGGTTCCCCCTTGTGATGCAGACCTCGACCAGACTTCTCCGATGACCGCCACCCTCACCGCGCAACTAGCAGACGGGCTGGATTCGGCGTTCCCAGAACTGCTCGATGCACACGGCGCCATGGTGATGACGTTGGCCACCCGACTTACCGACCCAACAACCGCGCAGGACATCACCCAGGAGGTGTTCCTCCGTGCCTACCGGGCGCTGAGCGGATACACCGACCAACGCATCCTCGCCCTGAACCTTCGCCCATGGCTGGCCACCATCACCCGCAACCTGGTGCGCAACGAATACCGCCGCCGAGAACGCAAAGGCACCGAGCCTCTGCACGACGGCCAGGCCATGGCAGCGCCTGGCGACGACCTCACCCGCATCGAATCCCTCGACGGACTCAACGACTTGCTGGCAACGCTGCCCGATGCGCATCGGGAGGCAGTGGTGCTTCGCCATGTGGTGGGTCTGTCGCTCAACGAAGTGGCCCTTACCATGGCCTGCCCGAAAGGAACGGCGAAGTCCTATGTGTCCCGTGGGCTCAAACAACTGCGCGACTCGATGACTCCATCTTCCGATGCCCCCGATGCCCCCGATGCCCACGGAGAAACCCGATGACTTCGTCCGACCCTGTTGCAACCCTCACCGACGGCTCCATCGACCTTCCGTCCGAGCTGCGCGCGCAGATCCTCGACGCCGTGCAGGCCGAGGAACCCGAAACGCCTCGCGCCTACCAGCTGGCCCAGATGAATATCGCCCGGTTCCTGCTGCCAATGGACCACCCCGACATGAGCGGCTTTGTGGAGATGCTCGACCCGATGAACCATCAGGCCGATGCGGCCCCCGGTTTCGTCTGGCGCCTCACCGATGAAGGATCCAACAACGCTACGTCCATCGCGTTCTACGAGGATCCGCTCATGTTGTTGAACATGTCGGTGTGGGACAGCGTCGAGTCGTTGCGAAACTACGTGTACCGCACCGAGCATTCGGCCATGGTGAAACGCCGAGCTGAATGGGCCACCGCCATGGAGTCCAACTACAGCGTGCTGTGGTGGGTGCCCACTGGCCACACCCCCGACATCGTCGAAGGCGACGCCAAGCTCACGTTGCTGCAAGAGGTCGGCCCCACCGCCGAAGCGTTCACCTTCGCCAAGAACTTCCCGGCGCCCCTCGACTGAGAAGGGCGCTGAAGACTTGCTAGCGCCAGACGTCGAGCAGGTTGGCGTAGTCGTCGGTCCACACCATGTCGCTCTCGACCAGCGGGTTCCATCCGGGAGCATCCCCAAAGGTGCCCGAAGGATCAAGCGCCACCCAGGTGGACGAGAACGCACCGGTCTCGATGGCTTCGGCGCTGGGGAAGTACTTGCGGATGTATCCGTCGATTCCCAGCTCGTCGGCGATACCCGACAACACGGGCTCGAGATCGAAGTGGCGGTTGGTGATATGGATCATCACCACACCGTCTTCGGCCTTCTCGGCATAGCCGGCGATGGCCTCGAGGGTCACGAGGTGAATCGGAATTGCGTTTGAACTGAAGGCATCGACCACCACGACATCGAAGTCGTCGGCGTGACGCTCGAGCTCGATGCGGCCATCGCCAACGATGGTCTCGATCTCGGCATCGGCATCGCTGAGGTAGGTGAACAGCTCGGGATCTTCGGCGATTTCAACCACCTTGGGATCGATTTCGATAAAGGAGTAACTGTCGGCCGAGGAGCCATAGGCGGCGACTTCGCCAGCCCCGAGCCCTATGACCGCAACGTTCTGGGCGCTTGGGGACGTGCCGAGAATGTCACCGAGGGGACCTTCGGGGTGGTAGTAGCTGGTGGGCTGATCCGACCCAACAGCACTTTGGCGGCCGTGCAGGGTGGTGCCCATCATCAGCTGGCGATCGCCCTCGGCGTTCTCCTGCACCGCATAGGTGCCAAAGAACGACCGGTCGCGAAACACCGCTTGGCCGGATTGTCCGAAGATAACCACCATGAGGATCACGGCCATCGCGCCGGCAAGCGCCTGGCTGCGACCCAGGCGGGCAAAGGCAATGATGCCAGCGACGCCGTAGATGAGGGCGGCGAGCTGCGCCCCTTCGTTGGTGCCAGCGGTCTGCATCCAGTAGCCGGCCACAACCGTTCCGGCGATGAGCAACCAGGCAATCGGGTGGCCCCAGCTTCGTGACGAACCAATGGTGAGCCCGATGGCGATGACGATGGCCAGCGGATACTCCCACACCCGGTCAAAGACCAGCGGGGCCAACAGCGCCACAGTGGCGCCGCCAATCACGCCACCGGTGGAGATCCACGAGTAGAACTCGGTGAGGCGAGCCACGGGTGGGCGATCTTCGGCGAGTCGAAGGTGGCAGTACAGAGTCGCGGCGAAGAACCAGCCAAGATGAATCGCCAACTGGGTGATCAGCAGCTGACCCACAAAGGTCAGGACGATACCGATTCCCAGAATCCGCACCGCCGAACTGGCGCCGCCGATGAGCTTGGGCGACGGGCGGCCGAAGGCGATGACGAAGGTGAGCAGATACAGCGCCAGTGGCACAACCCACAGCAGGGGGAACGACGCAACGTCGGTTGCCAGGAACCGGGTGACACCCAGCAGAAGGGCTGACGGCAGCGCCGCGAAGCCGATCCAGCGGAGGCGCTGCTTCCAGGCGATCGGCGCAGCCTGCTGATACAGGGCCTCGAGTTCGTCGTCCTGCGCGGCGGCCCGGTTGTTGCGAACCACCAACGCACAGGCTGCGAACAGCACGATCATGGCGATGTAGGCCCCGGCGAAGAGTCGGGTTTGGGTGCCGAGGCCAAGCAGGGGCTCGATCACCAGTGGGTAGCCGAGCAGGGCCACGATGGAGCCGACGTTGCCGGCGGCATAGAGGAAGTACGGATCGCCGGCGTCCTTGTGACCGGTGCGCGAGAACCACTTCTGCAGGGTCGGGCTGGCCGTGGACAGCGCGAGAAAGGGAAGGCCAACCATGAGTCCCAGTACCACCAACGCCACCAGTGCGGGGTTGCCCGAGGTGAGATCCCAGCCTTCGGGTACCGAAAGCGGCAGGACGACCAGCGGCAGGGTGAGGATCGCGATCTGGGCGACGAGGTGCCGGCGGCCGCCCAGCCGGGTCGAGAGCAAGTGCGCGAGCAGGTAGCCGGCGAGCAAAACACCTTGAAAGAACACCAATGCGGTGTTCCACAGCCCGGCCGAACCGCCAGCCAGGGGAAGGAGCAGACGCCCTACAAGGGGCTGCACACTGAATACGAGGGTCGAAGCGACGAAACTGGTGAGGGTAAACAGTGCAACGACGCCGATTCCGCCGGTTGCTTGCTGTTGCGTTGCCCCTGTTGTGTCACTCGTATTTTCGCTTGATGGCAGAGTGGTGGTCACGGTTTCATCATCGGCATCGCGGGGCCCGCAGTGAAGCTTTGTGGGCGGTATGTGACTCCCGGGTTGTAGGCCGTACTCTTGGTCCCATGAGCACCGACCTTGAGCGGGCGCGAACAGATCTCTCGATCGACGGCATGACCTGCGCGGCCTGTGCCAGTCGTATCCAGCAGAACCTGGGCAGACTCGACAACGTCGCCGTCGCTCAGGTCAACTTTGCGACCGGTCGGGCCACGGTTGTGCACGGTGAGGAAATCGGCGATTCCGACCTCGCCGAGGCCATCGAGTCGATGGGTTACGCGGTCATTGCGGCCGACGAAACCGCAGCGGCCGAGGCCCGCCGTGAAACCGAGCTCCGTCGCCGGTTGATTGTTGCCGTCACGCTGACGATTCCGGCCATGGTCATCTCTATGGTTCCCGGTCTCAAGTTCGACGGTTGGGAATGGGTGGTGGCCGCGCTTTCCATCCCGGTGATTCTCTGGTCGGGCTGGGTGTTTCACCGGGCCGCCGCGCTCAACCTTCGCCACGGCTCGACCACCATGGACACCCTGGTCTCCATGGGTTCGCTGGCGGCACTGGTTTGGTCGACCGTGGTGCTGCTGGGCGACATCGACGGGGCCTTCATCTACTTCGAGACCGGCGCGGTCATCATCACCTTCATCCTGTTGGGGAAGTGGTTTGAGCTGCGGGCCAAACGACGGTCGGGCGATGCCATCCGGGCGCTCGCCGATCTGGGCGTCGGGACGGTCCGGCTCACCGACGGCCGCGAGATTCCCGTCGACGACCTGGCGGTGGGAATGACCTTCCAGGTGCGACCTGGCGAAAAGGTCGCCACCGATGGTGTGGTGGTCGAGGGCCACTCGGCGGTCGACGTCTCGATGATCACCGGTGAGCCGGTGCCGGTCGAGGTCTCGGCCGGCGACGAAGTCATCGGTGCAACGGTGAATGCCAACGGTTCGCTGGTGGTCGAGGCCACCCGCGTTGGTTCCGAGACCGCACTTGCCCAGATCATCAACCTGGTCGAGCAAGCCCAGGGAAGCCGCGCTGCGGTACAGCGGCTGGCCGACCGGGTGTCGGCGGTGTTCGTGCCCGTTGCCATCATCATCGCCGTCATTACCCTCATCGGCTGGCTGGTCACCGGAAACGACGCCGACGATGCCTTCACCGCTGCGGTTGCGGTGCTCATCATCGCCTGCCCCTGTGCGCTCGGACTGGCGACCCCGCTGGCCCTCATGGTCGGCACCGGGCGAGGTGCGCAGCTGGGCGTAATCATCAAAGGTGGCGAGGTGCTCGAGGACACCCGGGCAATCGACGCCATCGTCATCGACAAGACCGGCACGGTAACCGAGGGTGCTATGACCCTCGATGCCATCGTCGGTCCGGGACTCGACCACGAAACCCGCACACTTCTTCATCGACTTACGGCCTCCATCGAGGCGCGGTCGGAACACCCCATCGCGCAGGCCATCGCCGCGTCGGTTTCCAACCACGATGCGGTTGTCGACTTCGAGAATCGACCGGGGTACGGGGTCACGGGCACTATCGATGGCACCGGTATCTCGGTTGGCCGACGCGAGCTGTTTGCCGCAGTGCCCCGGGAGGTCGAACGTGAGGCCTCGGTGGCTGAGGCCCGTGGTTCGACCGTGGTGTTCGCTGGTCGTGGTGGCACTGCCGAGATCCTCTTTGAGGTATCCGATCGCATCAAGACCACCTCCGCGTCAGCGGTCGAAGCCTTCCACCAGCAGGGTTTGGACGTCACGCTGCTGACTGGCGACAACCAACGCACGGCCGATTCAGTGGGCGCTGCGGTTGGGGTCGACCATGTCATCGCCGAGGTGTTTCCGGCCGACAAAGCAGCCGAGGTGCAGCGCCTTCAGGAGGCTGGTCATCGAGTGGCCATGGTGGGCGACGGCATCAACGACGCACCCGCCCTGGCTCAGGCCGACCTGGGCATCGCCGTCGGTACCGGTACCGACGTCGCCATCGAAGCGTCCGATCTCACCATCGTCAGCGGCGATCTTCGGGCGGTGGCCGACGCCATTGCGCTCGCCCGTCGCACGCTTGCAACCATCAAGGGCAACCTGTTCTGGGCGTTTGCCTACAATGCCGCCGCAATCCCGCTTGCCGCCTTCGGAATCCTCAGCCCCCGCATCGCCGCCGCAGCCATGGGCCTGTCGTCGCTGTTTGTCGTGACCAACAGCCTTCGGCTGCGGGCCTTCAACGGCTACCGGTAGCGCGGCCTACCGAACGAAGACCGCTTCGAAACCGGTGCCCGACCAGGTCATCTGGTCGGAGTCGCCGGTGATCGTAAACCCAGCCGCAGACTCCAACAGCGACGTGATGGCCCGCTCGGACAGGACCATCTCCTCGGAACCATCGGGTATCGAACAAAGCTCAAGTGTGCTTTCGAGCATCTGGCCTTGGAGTCGGCCGTCGCCGAGGTCGATGAGCTCAGCGGCCCCGCCGTTGCAGCCAAAGTCACCCGAGACCGATGTGGCGTCGATGGTGATGAGCGCTGGCGACTCGGTGTTCACACCGACCACGATTTCTTCGCCGTTCACCGATGCGAGTCGCCAGTCGCCGAGGAACGCTTCCGGGACCGATGCGGGTTCGTCGGCGCCGTCTGGCTCTTCGTCGCCAACCGAGCCACCGATCGATCCGCCATCGGCGTCGGGTTGTTCGGCCGCCTCCGCAGCCTCCTCGGCCGCTCGCTCGGCTTCTTCGATTGCTTCTTCGGCTTCGTCGACTATCTCTTGGAGATCATCGGCAAAGATCACCGTGCAGGCGCCAACACCCACGACGAAAAGAATGAACAGCGCCAGCGCCACCAGGAAGGCGTTGCGACAACCGTTGTTGTTTGACGGTTGCGGCGGCGTCTGCGGAGGTGGGTACTGCGGGTAGGGCTGCGTCGGAACCGGCTGTGTGGGTACAGGTTGGGCGCCCGGAGCAAGTTCAGGCGGGTACCACTTCCCATCCGAAGCCAGCCACCAACC
>CAZGVQ010000207.1:0-6660 GCA_964529355.1 uncultured Acidimicrobiales bacterium | reverse complement strand
CCAAAGATAGGGTGCCACCATGGCAACGAACCGTGATGTTTTGGCGATGCTTACCGAGCTGGTCACCCTCACCACACTCGAGGAAGGCAGCCCGCAATCGTTCAAAGTGCGGGCTTATGAGAATGCGAAGCTCGGCATCGAGGAGCATGGCGACGATGTCACCGAGCTGAAGGTCTCCGAACTCACCAAGATCAACGGTGTCGGAAAGGCCACGGCCACAAAGATCCGCGAGCTTGTCGACGGCGGCTCGGTGGAGAAAATCGAGAAGCTCCGCAAGAAGTACCCGCCCGCTTTTGTGGAGATGTCGCGAATCCCGGGTCTTGGCCCAAAGACGCTCATCATGATTCGCAAGGAGTTGGGGGTCGAGAACGTCGAAGATCTCAAAGCAGCGATCGCCGATGAGAAGATCCGCGACCTGAAGGGCATGGGCGAAAAGAGTGAGGCCAAGATCTCCAAGGCCATCGAGCGGCTCGGCCTCAGCGGCAAGGACCGCCGCACGCCCATCGCCGATGCCATGCCGTTGGCCGAGCGCCTGGTCGAGGATCTGTTGGCGGTGAAGGGCGTGGTCGATGCCAAATACTGCGGATCGTTGCGGCGGATGTCGGAAACCATCGGCGACATCGACATCACGGTGGCAGCCAAGAACGCCAAAGCGGTGATGAAGATGGTCGTCGAGCATGGCGAGGTCGATGACATCGTGGTGAACGGCGAGACCAAGACATCGTTTCTCACCCGAACCGGCCTGCAGGTCGATGTGCGGGTTGTCGAGCCCGATCAGTTCGGTGCCGCCACGCTTTACTTCACCGGCTCGAAGGCCCACAACATCAAGCTCCGTCAGCGTGCTCTCGACCGCAACATGACGCTCAACGAGTACGGGCTCATCGATACGTCCGACGAGACACTCGAAGGCGATGACCGGCCGGTCGTCGCCAGCCGAACCGAAGAGGACATCTACACGGCACTTGAGTTGGAGTACATTCCGCCTCCGCTCCGGGAGTCGACCGGGGAAGTCGAGGCAGCGGCCGACGGACTGCCCGAGTTCATCCAACGCGAGCACATCCATGCCGATCTGCACTACCACACGGCGCGATCAGGCGATGGTCGATCGTCGGTCGAGGACATGGTGAAGATCGCGTCGGAGACCGGCTATGACTTTCTGGCCATCACCGATCATGGCGTCGACCTGGCCATCAACGGCTCGACTGCCGAGGAGATGCTGGAGCACCGCGAGCACATCAATCAGGTACAGGCCGACTATCCCGACATGCTGTTGATGTGGGGCTGCGAACTCAACATCGACGGCAAGGGCGGACTCGACTACGACGATGACTTTCGGGCGCTGTTCGACTACACCGTCGCATCGGTGCACAGTCATTACGACCAGAAGCCCACGGAACAAACCGATCGCCTCATCGCCGCGATATCGGACCCCACCGTCAACTCCATCGGCCACCTCAGTGGCCGGTACATCGGGCGACGCCCCGGCATCGAGTTCGACGTCGACGCCGTGCTCGACGCCCTCAAACACTTCGACGTTGCGCTCGAGGTCAACGGCGCGTTGCAGCGCCTCGACGCCGCGTCCGATGTGGTGCGTCGGGCGGTCGACCGCGAGGTGAAGCTGGTCATCAACACCGACAGCCACCACACCTCGGAGCTGGGTCGTATGGAGTACGGCGTGCAGACCGCGCAGCGGGGATGGGCCCCGAAAGAGTTGGTCATCAATACCTGGGACCGGAAGGACTTTCTCGCCTGGGTGGAAGCCCGGGCAACCCGCACGTGACCGAGCCCGACCTGGCCTCGGAACCGCCATCGACAGAGCACTCAAAAATCTCCATCGTCGCGCTGCTGTTCGTCACCGCGGCCTATTTCGCTTCGAGTGGCGCAAGCTTTCCCCTGCTACCTCGGCTCGTCGAGCAGGAGCTCGGCGGCGGAAACGTCGAGATCGGGTTGGCGTTCGCCGCATTCGGATTTGGGCTCATGGTGCTGCGACCGTTCGTTGGCTACCTGACCGATCGCTTCGGTCGACGCAACGGAGTCATCGTGGGTCTCGCGATCGGTGCAGCGATGCAGTTTGCCTACGTGCCGGCGGCCGAGCGCAGTTTGATCCTGCTGCTCGCTGCCCGCTTCGCTGCCGGCATGGGTGGCTCGGTGCTCTACGTCGGGCTCGCGACGGTCGCGACCGAGCTGCCATCGCCAGAGCGTCGCGCCGGGGTGTTCAGCATCTTTGCGTCGATGACCTTCGTGGGGTTCGCTATCGGCCCACTGGCTGGCGACCTCATCTTCGAAGCCCGTGGGTTCGCCACCGCGTATGCGGCCGCCGGCGTTCTGGTGCTCTTGGCCATCGGGATGGCCTTCTTCATCCCCGACACCACGCCGCACGATGCCGACCCAACGCTCGGTGCGGTTCGCGACCTGCTTCACCCCGTTGGTGCTCGTATCGGGGCGGTCAACATGTCGGCGCTTCTGGCCTTCATTGCATTCAATGCCTTCATCACGCCCTGGTCCGATGAGCTTGGCGTCGGCGTGGCCCGATGGGTGTTGTTCACCTTTGGAGCGACCGCGCTGGTGCTGCGGCTCGGCTCGGCGAGGATTCTCGAGCGCCCCAATCGTCGGCAGACCAGCACCCTTGCCTATGTGTCGGTCATTGGATCTGCGCTGGCGCTGGCGCTGGCGCAGGGTCCGGTTCTTCTATTCGTCGGTGCGCTGCTCCTCGCCGGTGGCATGGCGTTTCTCACCCCGCTGCTCATCCTTATTGCCGCCGACAGCTCTCCGGCTGCTGCTCGGGCACGGGTGGTCAGCACCATCACCTTCTGCAACGACCTGGGTAGCTCGGCCGGCGTCCCACTCCTGGGACTCATGGCCGATGCGTCAGGGTTTCGGGGGATGTACACGCTGCTGGCGGTGGTCTGCGGGCTTTCGATCGTGTATCTGCGGTCGCCGAAGGTGCAGGCGCTCGGCGGCTTTCGCCCCGCGGTCGCGCCAGAACGGTTAGCCGGCTGACAGGTTGCGGCCGAACAGGTCGACCAGGACATCCCAGTGGTGCTCGGCCGCGTCGGCTTTGTAGACCGCCCGGTCGGGAAACGCGAAGCCGTGGTCGGTGTCGGGGTACCTCTCGAGCGAACCCCGTACCCCCGACGCGGCCATAGCGGCTTCGAGTGCATCGACCATTTCCGGCGGAGCGTAGGAGTCGCGTTCGGCCGTCGCCACGTACAGCTCGCCCGCTATGTCACCGAGTCGGTTGTGAGGCGAGTCGTTCCGGGTGTCGGGTTCGACCACCAACCGAACGCCGTAGAGCGAAGCGCCAGCCTTGACCCGGTCGGGGAACGACGCGGCCACCCACACCGCGAACGGTCCGCTCATGCAGTACCCAAGGCACCCGACGTTGTCGGCATCGGCCAGCGGTTGTTCGTCGGCCCAGGCAAACGCCGCCGCAGCATCGCGTTCGATCATCCGGTTGCTCAGACCCATCATGAGTTCGGTCATCACCTTGCGGGACTCGTCGGAATCAAAGTCGAGCTCGAACCCATCGGTGCTGCGGTAGTAGAGGTGGGGGAGCATCACGAAGTAGCCATGGCCAGCCCAGCGTCGGGCCATGTCGTGAAGTTCTTCGCGTTTGCCGGGCGCGTCCATGAGGAACAGCACCGTGGGCCACGGGCCGTCGCCTTCGGGATGGGTGATGAAGGTGCTCATCACGCCATCGCTGGTCTCGATCGGTACTTCGCTGTCGATGGTCATGGCCGGACTCTATTCGTCGGCCACGCCTACTGGTGAAACCGTTGGTTCCACCGGTGTTTCGGCTTTGCCCGATTGCCCCCGAACGACGGCGGCGAGCGCCACGATCACGACCACGACCGGGATGGCCTGAGCGATGGTGAGCGGTTCGTCGAGAAAGACCCATGCGAGGAGTGCGGCGGCCACCGGAATGAACAGCGTGAAGGTCGAGCCAACCCACAGCGGTATCCGCACCAGCGACCAGTTCATCAGGACGTGACCAATGACGCCGGCCACCAACAACATGAGCGCCAGCTGAAGCCAGGCCTCGGTCGAGGGCGCAGACAACTCCTGGCCGAAGGCAAACGTGAGTGGGAACAAGATGATGGCCGACCAGATCGACGTTCCCGCGGTGTACTCGGTAGGGGTGAGGTGCTTCTTGGATTGCTTGGAAAAGATGAAGTAGGCGCCCCAGGCGAACATCGCGCCGACCGACAACAGGTCGCCCTTCAAGCTCCATTCAGGTGACGTGCTCGATGCCAGCATCACGCCCGCCACCCCGGCGATAGCCACCAGAGACCACATTGCGTCGCTGCGCCGTATGGTCTCGCCGAAGAACACAACCGCAACCGCTCCCACCAGTACCGGCTGCAGCGATCCGATGAGGGTTGCGTTGACCACCGTGGTCAGCTTGACCGCGCTGAAAAACAATGCGATGTCGATGCCCAGAGCCAGACCACCCCAGGCCGAGTGGCGCAACAGATCGGCTCGGATAGGAATGCTCCGGGCCTTCATCCAGCCCAGAATCAGCACCGAGAAGATCGAGAAACGATAGAGACCGAGCGTGAGGGCGGGAAGGTCAACGGCCTTGGCCAGCACGCTGCCGCCACCCCACGCGCTGACCGCAATGGCCGCGCCAAGGAGACCCTGGGTGAGCTCGGCCGGAGAGTCGGCGGCGGCGACCGTGGGGAAGGCGGGCACGAGCTATTCCGGAGTCAGTTCGCCGTTGAGAAAGTCGATGGTGATCGGAACGGCCGTCGGGTCCTGAATCGTCAGCAGATGTCCGGCGTTGAACACCCGCATCTCCGCATCGGGTATCGCCTCGGCGAGAGCCATGCCGTTTACCACCGGCGCAAGATCGTCCCACTCGCCCGAACAAACCAGGGTCGGCGATTCGACATCTCGCAGTCGACGCTCGACATCATGGCGGCTTCGGGCATCGAGTTGTCGTAGGCGCCCCGCGCTCGCTGCGGGGGCGGGCTCGACCCGCGCGTGCTTGATGTAGGCGTCGTACCAACCATCGGGCCAGTCGGGGATCGGGTCGTCGGCCGCGGGGTTCCACCGACTGTCGAGAAGGCCGAGCATCATCTCCAACCGGCTCTCGACATCGAGAACCTCAATGGTATGCAGCGGAAACGAGGGCTTGGTTCCACCGGGTGAGGTGCAATGCAGCACCAGGCGGTCGACCAGTTCGGGGTAGCTGATGGCCAGATGTTGAGCCACCATGCCGCCGAAGCTGGTTCCGATCACGTGGCATTTCTCCCAGCCTGCCCAGCGGATCATCGCTGCTGCGTCGGCGGCGTAATCGGCCATCTCGTAGGGACCTTCGGGTGCCGAGGTCTGGCCGAGTCCCCGTTGGTCGTAGTGCAGCACGGTGAAGTCATCGTTGAAGGGCGAGTACTTCGGTCGGG
Organism: uncultured Acidimicrobiales bacterium; assembly: GCA_964529355.1. Taxonomy (GTDB): domain Bacteria; phylum Actinomycetota; class Acidimicrobiia; order Acidimicrobiales; family SHLQ01; genus CALLQB01. The sequence continues at coordinate 1,258 of CAZGVQ010000207.1, read as the reverse complement.
AGATTCGCAGGTCGTTGCCCGTGCCCGTGATCTTCAGAACCGGTGGACCATCGGCGCCGTGGAACTCGTGGTAGACCTCGATGCCATTGACCGACGCAAACGGCATCTACCAGGTATCCCAGTGCACGGTTTCGGTTGCCGGCGCCCGGTTGGCCAACTTGAAATCGGTGCCCAGCGTGTAGCCGATGGGAAACATGCCGACCTGGGTGTACTCGTCGTAGGGGATGCCGAGGAGCTCGGCAACCTCCTTCTCGCTGGGCAGGTGCAGCGTGGTCCACGAGCTACCGATGCCGCGTTCGCGCAGCGCCAGCAGCAGGCTCCAGACGGCAGGCAGGATCGAACCCCAGGACGATGCCTGGCTGAAACTGTTGGCCCCTTCGAGTCGGCCGGCGTGCAGCGGGATGGCCATGACCGGAACTTCGTGGAGTCGCTTGGCCATGTACATCGCCGATGACAGGATGCGCTCACCGGCGGTCGCACTTTCGTCGCGTACCGGTACTTCGTCGGGGTTCTCAGCGCCGATGTAGGGGTAGAAGGTCTTGCGGTAGAGGTCGGCGATGGCCATCTTCTTCTCGGGATCCTCCACAAACATCCATTGCCACCCCTGCCGGTTGGAGCCGGTGGGCGCCTGCTGGGCGATCTCCACACACTCCATGATGATCTCTCGTTCGACCGGTCGATCGAAGTCGATGCGCTTGCGCACCGCACGGGTGGTGTTGAGTACTTCGTCGGCGGTGAGGTTGAGGTTGGCCATGGGTGAATAGATCCTTCAGGTGCAAGGTGGTCGGCGGCCAGACATTCGGCCTGAGTAGGACACTAGATCTCTGGAGACCGGCACCGTTAGGTCCAGGGGTTTTCGGATTCCATGAGGGTGGCGAGTTTGTCGAGCGAGCGTTTGCCTTGCGACTTGAAGAACTTGTTGAACGCGGGCGACAAGACTGGTTCGAGTGGTCCACCCCACTTGTAGGCGTAGCTCCATTGCAGCTCGCATACTTCGTCTCCCTTCGGCTCGATCTTCCACTCCTCGGCGAAGGCCGCCACCGGCAGCGTCGCTCGATCGAACCGAAATGCCATAAGGCGACCCGGTTCGAAGTCGGTGAAGTACTCCTCGATGATCTGCCCGTTGGCGGTCACCGTGCGGGTGGTTCCCACACCGAACGGCTTGGGCGAGGTCCACTCGACATCGATGTTGAGAAACTTCTTCCAGCTCGCTTCATCCTCGAGCGCCCGAAAGAGCTCGTAGGCAGTGCAGCCGATG
>CAZGVQ010000206.1:0-6743 GCA_964529355.1 uncultured Acidimicrobiales bacterium | reverse complement strand
GTACGGGACAGATAGCGAAGCGCAGAGCGGAGGCGCTTGCGCCGGAGCGACCAGAGTTACAGATTCCGCAGGCGCTGAGCGATGTAGCTCACCGGGTTACCCACCCGGTCCTTGTTGGCCGCAAAGCTGCGTCCGAGAGCGAGAGGGAAGGTGCCGTAGCCCAACATGCGCCCACCAAGCGTTGGTGACACCGGCTCGAGTCGATACCCGGCCTCGATCATCTTGGATTTGGCGACCGACTGGATGAGGGAGATCTCGGTATCGTCAAGGCGCTTCTTCCAACGCTCGACCGCTTCGGTCGAGATGCCATGCGCATTGTTGAACCCCGAGAACGAGCTGTTGCTCATCGCGACGTTCATCATGTCTTTGTTGAAATCCAGTCCGAGCCAGTCACAGAGCTCCCGAGCCTGCGGCTCAGGATCGGCCACAAGGTCTTCGTACTTCTGGATGTAGACCTTTTCGGGGCCGAACTCTTTGGCGGCGCCCAGCATCGATCCGGCCTGACCACGCCACAGGGTGGCGAGGATGAGCGGGTGATACGAGCGGCGCGCCCGCAGCATCTCTTCTTCGAGAATCACTGCGTGATCCGGGTCGGTCTCGAGATCGAAACCGCCCTGGTTGCGCCAGTCTCGATAAGAGGCAGTGACGGCCCGTGGATCGCGCATCATGCCGACGATTCGGGCATCGGGGTACCGCTCGAGGATGTCGGCGATCCGGAAGACGTGTCGTGGGGTCTTCTCCCCGAAGATGCTCACGCTGTCGTCTTTCGCAGCCATCATCACATAGGCCTCGAAGTACGCATCGGCGGTACCGCCGCGCTCGTCGGCGAGTGCCTCGAGATCGTCGCGGTGCATCCAACCCTTGTCGGCTTCGCCACCATGGCCGAAGGGCCGGTGAGTCTGGGCGAGGAAGTAGTTCTGCACCCGGCGCAGGTCGGCGCCGACAAGAACCTTGGTGGCCGGCGCCTCAAAGGTGGTGCGCAGGTCATCGAAGTAGTGGGTTTCGGGCGCAATGCTCACCGTACGGTGGCCGGTGAGAAGTTCGCGCATCATGTCGGTTCCCGAGCGGGAAGGTCCGACGACAAAGATTGGCTGGTCCATAGCTGGTGTTTTCGACCTTTGATTGACGTGGCTTGAGGGATTAGGCGGCGGCCTGCTTGTCAGATACCGGTTGTGGTGCTTCGGTCTGGTTTGGCGCCGGCCGTGAGTCCGGTACTTCAGGTGATGGCGCCGGGTTGTTGCGCTTTGCCCGGAAGGCGTCGATCTTTGCCTTGATGGCGGGTTCGGTGTTGGCGAGCGCCACCAACGCTGCCAGGCCGGTGAGGCTGCCGACCACAAACATGCGTACGAGGAAGTGGGCACCGATGGCGTCGATGGTCCACGTGGCGGCCAGGCCGACAAAGGTCACCACCAGAGCGGAGAACACCGATGGGCCGACGGCGGTGGCCAGGCCTGCGATCTTGACGCCGGTGACGTGGCGGACGACCGCCATGTACATCGGCAACAACAACAGCACGGTGACGATGAGCCGCAGCGCCGAGATGCCGGCGATCTGGGTGCCGGTGGAGCTGTCGCCCAACAGTTGGCCGCCGAGGAAGAAGGCGGTGAGGCTGACCGCGGCCGCGGCCCACGAGAGCTTCGCAGCGTCGTGGGGACGGCCGAGCGCCTCGAGCATCGGCGTGACGAATCCGAGCATGGCCCGTCCGGCGGCCCAGACACAGAGCAGCTGCAGCGGGACGACCGCGTCGTTCCACTCGTTTCCCATGATGTCGATCAGACTCTGGGCATTGATGGCAAGGATCGCCAGCAGGGGAAAGGTCAATACGGTGCCGGCTCGAATGAGGTCGATGACCCGTGAGTTGAACGCCTTCGGATCATGCTGATGGCGGGCAAGCTCGGGGATGCTGATCGCGCCCAGTGCGTTGGTCGCGATGTTGAGCAGCATGGTGACAAAACGGCTCGCGAACCGGTACAGACCCACTGCCAGGGGGCCGAACATCGCGCCGATGAGAATGTCGGCGCCTCGTTCGTTGATGACGTTGCCGAGACTCATCACCGCTGATCCGGAGGAGAACCCGAGGAGGTCCCGAGCCTTTTCGGTGGAGAACGACATGCCGGGGCGCCAGGCGTCGACCCGGAACACCAGAACGGTCTGCGCAGCCACCTGCACGATCTGCTGACCGACCATGGCCCAGATGCCGTAGCCGGCAAAGGCCATGATCACGCCGACGATTCCGCCCAGGATGGTGCTGCCGTTGATGGGCGTCGCCAGACGTTTGAAGTCCATCGATCGCTGCATCATGGCTTCGTTGACCAGCGTCGTGCCGCGGAGGGGGAGGGTTACGGCGAGAACGAGCAGAACGTTTCGCAGCTCAGAGGACTTTGCGGCGAACTCGATGGGGTCGTCGATCTCGATGAGTCGCGAGTAGGGCCCGCTGAGGCCGACCACGGTCAGGGCCAACAGCACACCGAATCCCACCGAGATCCAGAACGACGTCTTGAGCGTGATATCGCTGATGTCGTCGCGTTGGATGATAGCGGGTTGGAGCGAGTGACGATGCAGGAGCTCCATCATCAGGATCGCCAGCGTGGCCAGCGCGATGATGCCCCAGTTCTCTGGGCCGACAATGCGGGCGATGAGCAGTGAGACGACGATCAGGCTGATCTGTCGTCCACCATCCATGATGTAGGACCACTTTAAGGACGAGCCGAAGTTGCCCTGTCCACGGCCGTCGCCGCCAGCAACCGCCGGTCCGGCCGTGTCGCTCACGCCGCGGAGCCTGCCGGCTTACGATGCAGTTTCTGATCGACGAAGGCGAGCTCTTCGGGCGACACGTCGGTGAGGTCCTCGAGCTGATCGGTCTTGTGGAGGCGCCACAGTGTTCCGGCTACGCCCATCATCACGAACCACAACATGCGGAACTGCACGTAGAAGAAGGAGTCGAAGGTGACCGACGCAAAGGCGGCGATGGCCATCACGGCGAACACCGTCTGGGTGAGGTGCAGGGTGGTGTAGGCGCGAACCGACTTGCGCATGATGCGAGTCATCATGATCGGCACAACAAACATCAACCCGAGAACGAACAGGCCCACGTAGCCCTTGGTGATGAGCTCGCCGAGCCACTGGTTGTCGAGGATGAAGTATTCATCGGGGATAAACGTTCCCGATCCACGGCCGAGAATCGGGCGTTCACCAATGAAGACGAACGCCTGGTCGTAGTCGCGGCGGCGGCCCGAAATTGACGGGTCCTCACCGGCATAGAGAAAGAGGGCTCGGATGGTGGCGAGCAGACCCGGTGCGACGACTTGCAACGCAGCCACGCCGGCGCACCCGGCGAGGAACGCATAGAAGCGGTGACGGGCGTTCCACACGACGGCCAGAACGAGAAGGCCAATGACCACCGAGGCAGCATTGGTGCGCGAGACCGAGAAGGCTCCGGGCAGGGCGATAAGCCCGGCGATCATGACTCGACGTTGGAGATCCTTGCGGTCCGTGGAGGTGACGATGAAGTGGATGGCGATCATCAGGCACATCGCGAGCACGGCGCCGTACTCGATCGGGTGCGTCGAGGTTCCAGAGACCCGGTTGAGGGTCGAGCGGGACTGAATACCGAACAGTTCGTTGTTGAGTGCGAGGAACGGGATGTTGAGTTTGTCGGTGATGTCGAAGTTGAACAGGAACTGCAGGGACCCGGTGATTCCCAGGTATGCCCCGAAGTAGGTGATGCGCGACAGAAGGGTGTCGAGGCGGGCACGGGTCGGAACGCCGTCGGCTACCACCAAGGCAATGGCGGTGGCTCCGAGCAAGAAGATGAGGAACCGGTCCGCTGACGAGGCCTCAGCCGGCGTGAGGCCGCGGGCGTGGCCGGCGACATAACTCACGGCGAAGCTGCAGAAGTACAGCGCCAACAGCCAACGGATCGGTTGATTGCCGCGCACCGTCATCGACGGCACCAGCTTGGTGATGCCCCACCAGCCGAACAACGCAATGCTGAGGAGCAACTCTGGTCGGCCCAAACCGCCCAGCGCAGGAATCGTCAGCTGGTTCGGGATGAAGAAGGTGAGTGCCAGTACCAGGGTAAGAACCGAGGTGCCGTCGGGGTGCCAATCCTGGAATCGTGCGATGCCGGGAATCGAGCGAGCCGACGGGCGGCCGTCACCGGCAATGCCGGTCGGGTGAAGATGGGAGGCGGGTGCGTTGCGCGGTGCCTCTACGACAGAGGCCATGGCCTACTTGATCTTTCCGGTGGTGCCCGTTGCTTCAGCCTCGAGAGCTTCGAGTTCCTGGGCGAGGGTCTTGGTCTGGCCGGCTACGGGAACCTGCGGGCTGTCGTTGACCGGGTGAGCGGCAGCAACCTGGGTAGCGGTACGTCCCGAAGAGGTCGCCTGGGCCGCTCCAGCGTCATCGGTGTCGCCGTTCGACTTGCGGCTTCGGTTCTCGAGGAATCCATCGAGAGCAACGGTCGCAGCGAAGGCGGCGATCATGGTGACCAGAGCGAGGACGATGAGCATACGTGAACGGCTCGACAGGTCCTTCTCGGCTTCCTGGTCCTGGAACACGATCTCGACGTCGTTCAGCAGACGGCTATCACCGTTCACCTGACGCTCGAGGATATCGCTCTTGGCGAACTGCACCACGAAGTCGAGGGTGTCGACCGACAGGTCGGGATCGGCCGACAACACGTCGATGGTGACGTGGGGGACCTGACCATCGGGAATCGAGATGAGGAACTCGGAGTCGAGGTCGATCTCGAGAGCTGCCTCGCGAGCCTGACGGTCGAGTCGAGCAGCCGAGGTCTGAGCGACGGCGCGAGTTGCCGGGGCAAGTGCATCGCCGGGCGCCTCGGTCTGGGTTTGGGCGTCGATGATCTGAACCTTCGTCGCTGGCGCCTTGTAGAACAAGCTGGCGCTGGCGCGGTACTCGGGGTCGACGCCACTCGAGACCATGAAGGCCAATGCGAGTCCGGCGGCGATCGCGGGAAGGGTGATGTACCAGCGGCGGATACCGATCTGTGCGGCTTGCCAGAGGTCCATGTCGAGCTCCTGAAATAGGTGGGGATTGAGGTGTTGGGTGAAAAAATGTCGGATGAGCGTGGTGCTGTCCCTGTAGGTAACGGCGTCTAGCCGCCGCGGCCTGAGCAGTTTCTGAGACTTTCTCGGAGAACTGTCGTGGCCCGGTTTGCCAACGCGGTCGGAATAAGGTGAAACTTGGCTACGTTGACATTGAGATATTTTTCACAAAGTCGGGATCTCGTCTCGATCTCAGGGAAAATCGCCTCGATGCACAACCGAACCTGCGGGGCTGACTATGGTCTCGGGGGGTCGGTAAGCACCGAGTGGGTGCGATCGTCATTACAGAACTAGCAACAGCGAACGAACACAGCGGAACACGATGGACGAAGCCAAGCGGCGAGACCTTCACCAGGGCATGCAGGACGGCATTGCTCGTGGTCATGGCGGGTTCGATCTTGCGCTGACGCCGCTGGCTTTTGGTCTTCTCGGCTACTGGATCGACACCAAGCTCGGTTGGGTCCCCGTGCTCACCATCACGTTCACCGTCCTGAGCTTCATCGGCGTGATCCTCAAGACGTACTACGTCTACCAGTACCGCATGAACCTCGAACTCGAGCGCCGCAACACCGGCGGCACCCGCGACACCGACCCCGTCACCTCATGACCACCGTCGATCCGCTCACCCAACGACTCGAGGGTCCACAGCCGGCCATGGAAGTAGCGCGCGACCTGGCGCGCCGCGGTCTTATCATCGCCCCGGTGGCTATCGGGCTTGGTGCGGTCTTTGGTGGCTCCGCTGGCGCGGCAACCGTCGCGTACGCATTGGGCATCGTCGTCGCCAACTTTCTTCTCGCGGCATTCATGCTCGCCTACGCCGCCCGCATCTCGCTCGCCATGATGGGCGCCGCGGCGCTCATGGGCTTCCTTATTCGACTCTCGCTTATCTTCGTCGCGGTCTTGTTGGTGAAGGATCTCAGCTGGGTTCGCCTCGTGCCGCTGGGTATCACCCTCATCGTGGCTCACTTAGGCCTACTGTTCTGGGAAATGCGCTACATCGCGGGCTCGCTTGCGTACCCCGGTCTCAAGCCAAACCCGAAACAATTCTGATCGGTTCACCGCTTTGTGCGCTGAGGCGCTATCTTGCACTTCGTTCTAGTCACTAACCGCTTCCAAACTTTTCCAAATCTCCCAAATCCCTCGTTGAACTTTCAAGGAACAACTACCCATGCTCTTTGCAGCTGATGAAGGCGAAAGCGGCCTCGCTTTCCCGCCGATCGAGAACATCGTTGAATGGCCAGCGCTCCTCTTTGAGGGCAACTCGCTTCTCGAGTTCAACAAGATTGGTTTCATCCACCTCCTCGGCCTCGTGATCCCGGCGGTCATCTTCTTTATGGCCGGCCGTCAGAAGGGCCTCATCCCCTCCGGAGTCCGCAACGTGGCCGAAGGGATCATCGACTTCATCGAGACCCAGGTCGTCCTGCCCACCATGGGCGCCGAGGGCATGCGCTACTTCCCGCTGCTCATCAGCTTCTTCCTCTACATCTTCATCGGAAACATCACCGAGGTCATCCCGTTCTTCCAGATGCCCGCCAACGCCCGAATGGCCGGCCCGTTGGTGCTTGCCCTCGTCGCGTGGGTCGCGTTTATCGCCGTTGGCGTAAAGCACAACGGCATGGGCTATTTCAAGAGCGTGCTGTTTCCCTCCGGCGTGCCCAAGGCGCTCTACCTGCT
>CAZGVQ010000205.1:0-6750 GCA_964529355.1 uncultured Acidimicrobiales bacterium | reverse complement strand
AGGTGGTGCCAGAGGTGGTGCCAGAGGTGGTGCCAGAGGTGGTGCCAGAGGTGGGGGTCTGGAAAAGCGGTGTGGGCTTGCGGTGCTGGGGGAGTACCGTTGGCGGCTATGGCACCAACGTTGAGTGCATCGGAACGTGTTGAGCTGGTGGCGTCGTTCGAGGATGCCACCATCGACAACTGCAACTTCAGCCATACCGAGCACCTGTATGTGATCTGGTCGCTGGTGAAGTCGCGGGGCACTCTTGGCGCGGTTTCTCGGTTTGCGTCCTGTCTGAAGCGAATCACCGAGGCCGAGGGGCACCCGGAGAAGTACCACGCAACGGTCACCCATGCTCTTGGCATCTTGGTTGGCGAGCGGGTTGCTGCTGCACCTGACCTGGATTGGGAGGGATTCGTCGAGACCAATCAGGATCTCTTTGAGTGGCCCAACGGGTTGCTCAACTCGATGTATCCCGAGGGCGCGCTCGATTCGCCCGAAGCCAAAGCGAGCTTTGTCCTGCCGCCTACCTGAGGCCAGGGCTATTCGGGGTCGGCGATAGCCCGCGACTCATTGGCTGCTGCTGCGAAGATGCCCTTGCTCATGAGGCTCGACTCGGCGTCGCGCCGTGCTTGGTAGATCTCTTTGCGGGTGCCGTGGGCTTCGACGGAGTCCGGTTCGGCCTGAACGGCCAGCTCCACCAGGTTGCAGGCCATCCGGTGATCGCCCTGCTGAGACAGCTCGGTGGCCCGGGAGAGTAGGGGAGCGGTACCCCCCGCCAACGCTGCGATTTCGGCGCCGATCTGTGACAGCGGAGCCGGCTTGAGGTTGGCCGGATTCTGATCCCACCAGCCGCCGTAGAGCCGCCAGATGTTTCGCACCACAAACTCGGGCTCGTCGTACACCGGGTTCATCCAGGGGCGACTCAACACGTCGTCGGGCAACGACACCGAATGAATGATGGTGTCGAGCGGTTCATTGTTGTTCATCATCTCGACCGTTTCGTGCACCAGCGTTTCGAGAGCGGTGGCCAGATCGTCGAGGACCCGGTTGACCCGCTCGGTTCCTTGCACCGGAAGGCCATGAGCGCCGAGCAGAAGGTCGGCGTCCATCGCCTGCATTTTGCGAAGTGCTCGGGCCCACTCGAGCGGATAGCGCTGCACTTTCTGCGGGTTGCCGCAGTTGGGGAACACCCAGGTGACAAAGTCGCCAACAACCAGTGCCCGATGTTCAGGAACCCATGCCCAGGTGTGGTCGTCGGTTTCGCCGCGATCATGATGCAATTCGAAGGAGAGGCCGCCGACCGCCAGCTCAAGATCATCGTGGTATTCGACGGTCGGCCACAGCGCATCAGCCGGCAGAAAGCGAGCTTCGCCACCGATGCCCAGGCCGGAACCAGCACTGATACCGCCAAACTGTCGGGCATTGATTCCCATGTTGAAGCCGTTGGTGTCGTCGTAGCGGCGAAGCCGATCAGAAAGACGCTCGTGGCCCACCACCTGGGGTGCCGCGTTGCCGTTCGCCTCCGCGTCGGCGCCAAACGCACCACTTCCACCGGTGTGATCGACATGGCCATGGGTGTACACGATGGAATGAACCGGATCGTCGGACCAGCCGCGAAGCGCCTCAACGCAGGCGGTTCCGGTTCCGGCGCCGCTGGTATCGAAACAGACCAGGCCATCGTCGGTTTTGAAGGTCAGCACATGCGAGAACGACTCGATGATGCTGATGCCGTGGTTGATATCGCTTAGCTCGTTGGTGATCCGGTTGGTGCGTTGGTCGGATTCTCCGGCGTCGAGAATGATCGCGGACAATTCCAGGGGGTGCGTCGACATCGTTGCAACCTATCCTCCCGCCTGCTCCGGCAGATAACTACCGCCGGCCCTCGGGTACTATTGGAATTCCCCCGGGAGGTGTACGAGTACCTGGTGGGCTCCCCCGCCTTCAAAGCGGGTGTGCGGTGTGATCCATCGCAGGCGGGTTCGATTCCCGTCCACCTCCGCTAGCCACGCCAGCCCCCAGCCACGCAGTGACGTCTCGGAGCTTCGCGCGAGCACTAGCTAAGCTTCCGAGCATGCTTCGCGTGCTGGGCTTCGTGTTGGTGGGTTTGCTTGTCGCTAGCGGCTGTTCCGGCTCGGGCGACCCTTCTCCTTCGGAGGGCGGCGGTTTGGTGGACGAGGCGCAATCCATCGTCGCTTCCACGGCTGACTTCTACCTGACGGAATACACCTCGATCGACTGCTCCACCGAAGGAGCCGAACAGCAGCGCGAGGTGCAGTCCGGAAGCCTTGCCGACGCCCGGACCTACGACGTTGTCTGTGTCACGGAAAGCGCGACCGGCACGCTTGAGTTTGGAGTCACTACCGAGGGCGGGGAGACCTTCGCCAACTGGCTCACCTTTGGGCCGAGCTCAACAAGAACCGTCCTTGACCTCGCCATCGATGAGGCTGCAGCCGCGGAGGGTGTCCAACTGATACTCGCCGAGGCGGCATGCGACCTGCAGTTCCTCTCAGGTGGCGAGTATCGCCATGTCTGCGTGGTGCCGACTGAAGATGGACGCACGTTTGCGGCAAGCGTCTTCGTCAACGACCTTCTGGCCCGGGACTACACGGTGGAGTCCTCCGCCGTCAGCTGAACGGCCGACCACCTACCGACCGCTCTCGCAGGTGCGGTGGACTTTGTTGGTCCCGGTTCCGCCGTCGCAGGAGTCGCTTCCCTTGCCGCCGATCACCTTGTCGTTGCCGCTTCCGCCGACGACCCGGTCCGCGCCGGCGCCGCCATCGACCCGGTCGTTACCCGACTCGCCTTCGATGATGTCGTTGCCGCCTGAGCCCCTGATGTTGTCGTTGCCAAGACCGCCCCAAAGCACATCGTTGCCCCCGGCGCCCCGGAGTTTGTCATTGCCATCATCGCCGTAGATGGTGTCGCGGCCTCTTCCGCCGTCGATGTTGTCGTCATCATCGCCGCCGCGCAGGAGGAGGTCGTCGCCCCCGCCGCCCAAAATCTGATCGCGGCCGCCTTCACCGAAGATGATGTCGCGGCCCGAACCGCCGTTGATGCGATCGTCACCCTGGCCGGCGCACACCACGTCGTTGCTTCCGAACGTGCTGATGTCGTCGTTGCCGCCAAAGCCGACGACGACGTCGGCCCCCTTGGTGCCGAGCAGGACGTTGTCGCCGCCATTGCCCAGAATCGTTGCCCGGCGCCCGTTGCAATACACCTCGGCGCGTTGGCGTCCGAAGAAGTCCAGCACCAATCGCTCGCCGGGTGCGAAGAACGACTCTTGCACGCTGACGAAGTCGCGGCCGGTGCTCCCGTGATCGCCGCCGCCCCATAGCCATCGCTCGTTGTGACCGTACGCGTACCCTGCGGTTCCCAGTTCGCGTGCGGCCATTGCGTCGCTCAAGACATCGGCGGCGGTTACCGGTCGGCCCGGCCCGGCATCGGTCGGATCATCACACCACGGCGGCTCGATAGCTTCGTAGCGCATCTCGGCGGCAATAACTGGCTTGGAGGTCCGGTCCATCGCCGCTCGGAGTATTTCGACTGCTTCCGGCGCGGGGCGGCAATGCGCGGTCTGGACGGCGAAGGTATCGATCCACGGTTCGTCGATGAACTTGAGGACAGCCATGCGCCAGCCGCCCGTGTGATAGCCGGTGGGCTGCATCGAACCCGCAGCCCGAAGTCCGGCCTTCATGTTTATCCAGACCTGCGGGTCTTCTTCGTCAGAGTTCCGGTCGCACCAGTTGTCGCCACCCAGCATCCACTGCGAAAGCGCCGGGTGATCGCCGATCGCCTCGCCGAGCTGGAGGCCGAGGAAACGGGCGTTGCTACGGTCGAGTGGTCCCTCGTTCAGCACGCATTCGCCGTCCTGATCGACGATTTCGTTGAGGTAGGCCGATGCCCATGCGGCCACCATGATGACCTCGAGCCCATAGCTCTGGGCGAGGTCGAGGACGGCGCGCACATGCTGTGCGTGATCCGCGTTCAGCACGATGTTGCCGCTGGCGTCCAATCTGGCTGCTCGGTCGCCGAACGCATTCTTGGCGTCGATACCGTCCTGATTGAGATAGGACAGCCAGACCCCGTCGTAGTTCTGGCTTGCCAGGTACGCGAAGTACGTTTCGGCCTCGGGCAGGGTGGCGCGATTCGGAAGCTCCCACGCGGTGTCCCAAACCGGAAAATCCGATTGCGCACCCGCCGGTTCAACAACGCGAGGTACCGCGAGAAGTGTGGACACAACCAGAGCCGCGCTGAGAAGAAGTGTCATGACGGTTCGTCCGCCGAAAGGCATGTTCACCTCATAAACGATAGGGGAGTGTGTCGTGAAGACTCGGGTTCGCCGATCGAAACCAAGTCCAGTCCCAGAACAGGCTCTACAAAAGATCGTCCCGACTCGCTTGTCTTAACATCTCCATACCCGCTTCGTACAGGCCCTCAAAGTCAAAGCCGGGTGACACGATTCGTAAGCGCATGAGCGACAGCAGGAGCTCCCAACCCATGATCGAGAACCGGAGTCTCTCGTTGTCGGTGAGGTCGCTGCCGGCGAGCGGAACCAACGTGTTGTCTTGTTTCGCCTGACGATAAGGATCGCAGTCCAAGAGAAGTTGGCTGACGTTGGGGTTCTCATCGATCCAAGCAAGGGTGGCCTGCGCAAATCGTCGTGCTGTGGGTGTCTCGAGATCCAACTGTGCCCGGACATGGGCCTTGTAATCGTTTACAACGCGGTCAGCCAGTGCCTCGCTGAGCTTCTCGATGGACTCGAAGTGTCGGTAGAGACCCGCCGGCGAATAATGGGCCCGTGCGGCCACGGATCGAACCGATACCGAGCCTGCGCCTTCAAGACGCACCTGCTCTAGCGCTGCTTCGAGGATAATTGTCTGGGAATCGCTCGTCATCAGCCCTCGAGGAGTCACTTGAACGACTTCGCCTACCGCTCAAATGAGCCAATTTACTCCCGGTACGCATGCGAAGTCGATTCGCTTTTCACGCCGGGTAGCTAGCGCCCGCGGCGCCAAACGGCGCCGGCCGCCCCGACAGCCGTAACGACTGCCGCACCGCCCAGCGCACGCTTCTTGGTGAAGGGTGCCTCGCTGGGCATCGCGGCCAATTCGGTAAAAACTCGAATTGGCCAACCGCGCGCCTCGGCCACGCGGCGAAGCTCGCGATCGGGGTTGACGACCACCGGGTTTCCCACCGCAGACAGCATGGGAACGTCGGTGGCCGAATCGCTGTACGCCCAGGAGTTTTCCAGGTCGATCCCGTGGATTTCGGCCGACGCGCGAATAGCGGTGACCTTATTCTTGCCGAATGAATTGAACGCTACCTCGCCGGTGTAGCGGCCCGATTCGTCGAGCTTGGCTTTGGTCGCGATGACTTCGTCGATGCCAAGAAACTCACCCAATGGCTCAACGATCTCTGAGGGTGACGCCGACACGAGATAGATGCGATGCCCCTCGGCTCGGTGAAACCCGATGAGCTCAAGTGCTTCTTTGTACACGATTGGTTCGATGACCTCGGCCAGAGTGGCTCGCACGAGGCGTTGAATTTCGTCCTTCTCCCAGCCGGTGGCCACCCGCAAGGCGGTTTCGCGAAATTTGCGAAGTTTCTCGGCGTCCGCGCCAAATCGCCGGAAGAAAAATTGGGCCCACAGGGCCCGCGCGACCAGCCATTTCGAAAGGTAGCCGGCTCGATGCAAAGAGGGTCCGAACGCGACCAGCGATGCCTTCGCGATGACCGTCTTGTCGAGGTCGAAGAAGGCGGCTTGCATGATTTGAGGATAGAACCGATTTGGGCGATCGGGTGGCGCGCCGGTTGCATGTCACCCCAATTGGTTCTAGGTTCTGGCTCTCGACGGCTGGCCGCCGTCCGGGCTATTCGGGTCACCGACCTGGTACCCCGAGTGATTCACCGCCCTTGCCAGCGCTTGCCCCGTCCCGTTCATGGTGCAGCGAGTCCTTGTTGCCTGGCCTCCCAACTTCCCCGGGAAACTCTTTGTCATGCTCCGAAGGGAGCCCGTCATGCTTACCGTCCTGTGGTCGGTGAAAGGTGGCGTCGGAGTCAGCGTCACCTCCGCCATGCTCGCCATCTCCGCCGCGCACGCCGATCCGTGTCTTCTTGTCGATCTGCAAGGAGATCAACCAGCCATTCTCGGAACCGCAGAGCCCACCGGGCCCACCCTGCGCGAGTGGATTGCGTCACCCACCGATGTCGGCATCGACTCGCTCCGGCGGGTCGAACACCCGGTTCACGATTCACTCGGGCTTCTCCTGGCTGGCAGCTCCGATGACCCGATGCCGATCCACAAGGCCCCCAACGATCGCGTGCTTGTTGCTGCGCGTCTCCTGGCACAGTCGGGGAGGTCGGTCATCGTCGACCTCGGCACCGGCGCCAACCCCGGATCCGGTTTGACCACGGCCTTCGCTCGAGCACTTCTGGCTGTCGCCGATCATTCTTTGCTCGTCACCAACGCCTGCTATCTGGCCTTGCGTCGAGCGAGTGACCACTCGGTCTTGCCGACGGGTGTCGTGCTGGTGCATCAGCCCGAGCGCGCATTGCGGAGCTCTGATGTCACTGCGGCGCTCGGTGTGCCCATCGTCTGCACCGTGCCGCATTCGACAGCCGTTGCCCGGGTGGTGGACGCCGGTTTGTTGACCAGCCGACTGCCCGGCATGGTGCGTCGGCCTCTCCACCGATACCTACGCGGGCAACAGCAGTGAGCGCCAGCGCTGGCGCTCACTGCTGTTGCCCGCGTAGGTATCGGTGGAGAGG
>CAZGVQ010000204.1:0-6755 GCA_964529355.1 uncultured Acidimicrobiales bacterium | reverse complement strand
GGCTCGCTTCGCTCTGTCTCTCTAACTGCGCCCTCGGCCTCCGCTGGCGCCGCGACTCGACACCCAGCCTCATCCACTTATTCCTGCGGCGCTTCTAGCTTCTTCGAGAGCTGCATCGAGGTTTTCGGGCGATTTTCCTCCAGCGGTGGCCAGTTCGGCGCCTGGTCGGCCACCACCACCGATGGTCTTCTTGGCCTCTTCGATAAGCGCGCCTGCGTCGTAGGACCCACCCGGCTTTGCTGCAGCGGCCAGAAAGACGCCTTTCTCCGGTGCCGAGCCGAGAACCACGGCGTCGATGCCGTCGTGGTCGCGAATCGCTACCGCAAGGTCACGCAGACCGCCCTGATCGAGGTCATCGACCCGGGCCACCAGTACTCCGCCTACCGCCTGCGCGGCCAGTTCGCCGGCTTGGCCAATGGCGACCTGGCGGCGAAGGTCGGCGATCTCTTTTCGAAGGGTCTTGGCCTCGGCCAGGCGACGCTGCACGCCGTCGACGACCTCGTCGGGGGCCACGCCCACCAACTCGGCCACCTGGCCCACCAGATCCTCCCGTTGGCGGAGACGCTCGATAGGGGCATTGCCGGTGAGTGCTTCGAGTCGGCGGATGTTGGAGCCGATGGAACTCTCGGCAACGATCTTCACCGGTCCGATGTCGCCGAGGGCGCCTACATGGGTTCCGCCGCACAGCTCGATGGAGTTGTCGCCAGCTTCAAGCACCCGCACGACGTCTCCGTACTTGTCGCCAAAGAACGCGATCGCGCCCAGTTGTTCGGCGTTCTCCTTTGACGTTTCGAAGTGCCGCACGGCGCCATTGTCGAGGATCTCGGCGTTTACGAGGTCTTCGATCTCGGCGATCTCGGCGGGCTTGAGTGCCTCGTAGTGGGAGAAGTCGAACCGAAGGCGGTCGGGCCCCACATAGGAACCCTGTTGCTTTACGTGATCGCCCAGCACTTTGCGCAGCGCCCAGTGAAGGATGTGGGTACCGGTGTGGTTTCGGCGGATTGCATCGCGCCGTTCGGCATCGATGATCGCGGTGGCTTGCTGGCCTTGCTCGATCGTCCCTTCGATCGATCCGATGAGCATCCGGTGAACGCCGGGCACGGCGTACTGCGTATCGGTGATAGTGGCGGTGCCGGTCTCGGTGGTGATGGTTCCGGTGTCGCCGATCTGACCACCGCTCTCGGCGTAGAACGGTGACTTGTCGAGCACGATCGAGGTGTCATCGATGAGCAGGACGGTTGCCAGGGTCTCCGACATCTCCCGACCGACAAAGTCGGTTGGGCCTGACGAATCGGCGATCTCGCGAAAGGGAGTCGGGTCGAAGGCGGCGCCATCGGTGTTGCGGGCCGCCTTGGCCCGCGACCGCTGCTCCTCCATGGCAACTTCGAAGCCGGCGTGGTCGACGGTGACGCCCCGCTCGGCCACGATCTCCTCGGTGACCCCAAGAGGGAAGCCATAGGTGTCGTGCAACAAAAACGCCACCTCGCCGGGCAGGACATCGCCTTCGGAAAGTTCGGCGAGCTTGCCGTCGAGAATGTTGGAACCGCTGGCCAACGTTTCGCGGAACGCGGTCTCCTCGCGTTCGATGACGTCTCGGATGTAGGAGTGGTTCTTGACGATCTCGGGGTAGTCATCGCCCATGATCTCGACCACCGCATCGATCATGCGGGGCATCACGATGGTCTCGACGCCCAGGATGTAGGCGTGGCGCACAGCTCGGCGGATGATGCGCCGCAGCACGAAACCGCGGTCCTCGTTGGACGGGAATACGCCGTCGCTGATCATGAATGCGGTGCTGCGCGCATGGTCGGCGAAGACCCGCAACGAAACATCGGATTCGGGGTCGGCGCCGTCGGCAACGCCGGTGATTTCGGTGGCAACGCCCAGCAGCCGCGCGAACTCATCGGTCTCCCAGACCGACGACACGCCCTGCAACACCGTGAGGATCCGCTCAAGACCGGCTCCGGTATCGATACTGGGTTTGGGAAGGTTCTTCTGCTCGCCATCCTCCTGCTGCTCGTACTGCATGAACACCAGGTTCCAGATTTCGATGAACCGGTGCTCGCCGCCGTGAGCCGGGCCACCGTCTTCGCCGAACTCCGGACCGATGTCGTAGAAGATCTCCGAGCACGGGCCATTGGGGCCGGTGTCGGCCATGCGCCACCAGTTGTCTTCGTCGAGTCGCTGCACCCGCTCAGGGGCGACGCCGACCTTGTCGGTCCAGATCGCAGCGGCCTCATCGTCGGTGAGATGCACCGTTACCCAGAGTTTGTCGACATCGAGTCCGAGGGTCTCGGTGACGAACTCCCAGGCCCAGGGGATGGCATCGTCTTTAAAGTAGTCGCCGAAGGAAAAGTTGCCCATCATCTCAAAGAACGTGAGATGACGAGTGGTGCGACCCACTTCTTCGAGGTCGTTGTGTTTGCCGCCGGCCCGCACGGCTTTCTGCACCGTCACCGCACGGGAGTACGGCGGGGTCTCTTCGCCCACAAAGTAGGGCTTGAAGGGCACCATTCCCGAGTTCGTGAACAGCAGCGTCGCGTCGTGGGGAATCACGCTCGCAGAGGCAACTTCGGTGTGGCCTCGCTCGGTGAAGAAGGAGGTAAATGCGCGGCGCAGCTCGTTGGCTTTCATCGACAAAAGCCTAGCGGCGGAAGCGCTGGGCGCCGAAGCGGATTACCGGTGACGGTTGAAGCCTGCTCGGCCCCGCCGGCGGGACTGATGCGACGGATCCTCGGTGGCCCGAAGATCGATGGCGCGCTCGTGTTCGTCCTGCTCGTTGAGATCGTCACTGTGGTAGCCGAACTCCGGAGAGCGGGCCTTCTGCACCACATCGACCATCTCGGAACCGAAGTCGCGAACCCGGTTGACGGCTTCCTTGGATCGCTCGGTCGCCTCGACCCGAATGTGTTCGGGCGTGTAACGCTCGACGGTCTTCTTCACCTTGTTCTTCACCACGCGTTGCACGACCATCGATGAACCAACACCTAGGCCGTAGCCGACGCCGGTCCACACCACACGCTTGAACATGGCGATGATCTTAGTCGGGTTCAACCCCCGGCGGGCCCTTTTGCTGGCCATCCTGTTGCTCCTGGGCGACCATTCGCTCGGCGATTTCGGCCTCAAAGCCATGAGCCGATGGCTCATAGAACCGCTCCCCTACCAGCTCATCGGGCAGGTATTGCTGATCGACCCAGCCTCGCTCATCGTCGTGGGGGTAGCGGTAGCCGACACCGTGGCCGAGCGACGCGGCACCCTGGTAGTGGCCATCGCGCAGGGGCGGAGGCACGGCACCGTCGCCCGCGGTCTCGGTCGCTGCCCGCTTTGCGTTGAAGATGCCGGTTGTGGCCCGGTTCGACTTGGGTGCCGTGGCCAGGTGGATCACCGCCTGCGAAAGGTTGAGTTGTGCCTCGGGAAGGCCCACAAACTCCACCGCCCGGGCGGCAGCATCGGCGATGAGTAACGACATCGGGTCGGCCATGCCGACATCTTCACTGGCCAGAATCACCAAGCGGCGGGCGATGAACCTTGCGTCTTCGCCGGCTTCAAGCATGCGGGCGAGCCAATACAGACCCGCGTCGGGGTCCGAGCCCCTGATGCTCTTGATAAATGCCGAGATCACGTCGTAGTGCTCGTCGCGTCCGTACCGCAATGCCTTGGCGCCAAGCGCCGCCTCGGCGTCCTCGATGGTCACCGACGGCGATGCCGGATGCTCGCCCCGGTCGGCGGCCAGCGCAATAGCGACCTCGAGGCTGGTGAGCGCATGACGGCCATCGCCACCGGCACGGTCGACCAGGTGATGGATGGCTTCGTCGGTGGCCGAGGCGCGTTCGGCTTTGAGTCCTCGGCGGCAAAGCTCGACGATTGCGTCGCGATCGAGCGATTCGAGACGGAACAGTGTCGAACGCGACAACAGTGGCGGGTTGACCTCGAAGTAGGGGTTCTCGGTGGTGGCGCCGATCAGCACGATAAGGCCCGACTCCACCGATGGCAGCAGGGCGTCCTGTTGGCTCTTGTTGAACCGGTGCACCTCGTCGAGGAACAAAATGGTGCCCTGCTCGCGTTCGCCGAGCCGCTGCTCGGCCTTGGCGATGATTTCGCGCACGTCCTTCACCGAGGCGCTCACCGCCGACAGCTTCTCGAATGCCTTCGATGTGGAGTGCGCGATGAGTTCGGAGATGGTGGTCTTGCCGGTGCCCGGTGGCCCCCAGAAGATCACCGACGACAGCCGATCAGCCTCGATGAGCGCTCGAAGGGGCTTGCCGGGGGCAACCAGGTGCTCCTGCCCGACCACTTCGTCGAGGTGTCGCGGCCGTAGCCGGGCCGCGAGCGGTGCTCGTTGCTCAAGCCGCTGCTCTGCGGCAGCGCTGAAGAGGTCGTCGGCCATGGCGGTATTCTCACACACAACTTCCTGGGAAAATGCTCAGATTCGCCAGCTCATGGCCGACGGGCAGCTCATGCCTACCCCATTGGTGATCCTCTTTTGGATCTGGCTGCTCGTCTCGGTATGCATCTACCTCTCGCGCTTCTTTAAGCGGATGTCCGGCGGAGCAGCGAGCGAAGAGACTGAAGTCGACGAACGCGAAAAGGACGAGCTGCCTCTCGACTCCCCCGATCGCTGGAACTCCGCCGAGCAGGCCGACGACGTGTCGCTCGAAGCGCAACCTTCACCCGAACCAGCTGTTGCGCAACCGGTGGTCGCCGAACCGCTCGTTACCGAACCGGCTGCCACCGAACCCGCGGTAACCGCAGCGTTGGCCGAACAGGCCCTCGAAGAGCCCGATGCCTCCTTTCCTCCCGAAGATTCTTCCAAAGAAGGGCTTCCCGTCTCCAAGCTTGCCTCGCGGCTCGAGCCGCTGGTCGACGAGTCACATATCGAGCCATCGGTACTGTCAGCGATGAGCCCGACGCAACGCGCCGCTCTTGGAACCACCGCAGCCGCCTCGGGCGGGCTCTTCGATCCGCAGGTGCGGGCAACGATGCTCGATGACGTCGAATACGACCACCGCCCTCTTACCGAAATCCTCGCTGGCATCGCGTTGCCGTGCGACCTTGTCCCGGCGTTCCGGGCCGCGAGCAACGAGCACTATGCAATCTTCACCACAGCCACTGCCGGCGCCGGTGAAGTTGCAGCAAAGGTCGCGGCCGAACTCGAACGCCTCGGCTTTGAGGTCACACCCAAACCACCCTCAGGCGCCCGGGCCATCCGCGAAACGTCAGCGGTCGATGTGGTCGTTTCCTTCATCGAAGAGAGCGACGACGGCGCTCCGCACGTCGAGCTTGAGTTCACGTCTCTCTAGCGCACGGATCTAACGCAGGTCGGCGAGCCAGGACTTCACCGCGTCGATGATCTCGGATTCGCGACCTTTGGCGTCGTGGCGCGCACCTTCAATCCAGACCTGGGTGACCGGTCCCGGAATGGCCGCGACGTGTTCGGCGAACTCGTCGCGTGTGCCGAACGGGTCGCGGTCGCCCGATACGAACAGCACCGGCAGGTCGAGCTTCGGGAAGTGCTCGACCCGAAGCTTCTCGGGTTTCCCCGGTGGATGCAGCGGATAGCTCAGCAACACCAGGCCTCTGGCCGGCAGACCATCGGCCACCGCCATCGAGCACATTCGGCCACCGAATGATCGTCCGCCGAGAACGAGCCGACTCTTGCGGATGCCGGCTTCGGCAACCAGGTTGGCGGCTGCATCGCCGATGATGTCCATCACCTTTGGGACGCTGCGCGACCTGATGTCGATGCGGTGGGTTGGCAAGGCGATGGCGTCATCGAGAGCAACCAGCGTTTGATGGGTCCGATCGGCACCCGCACCGGGGGTGAGAAGCAAGGCTCCCGGTTTCACAGATTCACGCTGCCGCTACGAGGCCATCAGGATTCGACGTGCCTCGGTGAGCTCAGAGATACGGTCGGCGGCATCATCGGATCCCCCGCCGTGATCGGGGTGCGCGTCGCGCAGCTTCTCGCGATAGCGCGTGAGAATGATCTTCTTGTCGGGCGCCGACTCGGTTTCTTCGAATCCAAGAACCTCAAGCGCCCAGGAAACGGGATCGCCGGTACCCATCGACAGCGATCCGAGTGCCGATGCCGAGCCACCGAGCAGATGAAAGATCAGCGAAGGACCAGCTGGCCCGTTCCAGCGGAGACCTTTGCGGATGGTCTCCATCACCGCAGTGCGGGCGCCACCGGTCAGCTCACCGGCAGCGTAGATGGCGGCCAGCACGAACTGTTCCGGACATCCCTTGTCGCCATCGAAGACGTATTCGAGCTCGCCTTCCTTCTTCACCAGCTGGTGCACGCTGCTACCCAGTCCGACCACATCTTGTTGAAACCGGTGACGAAGCCGAGGTTGGGGGATGCGCATGCCGGCCTCGAGCTCGCGGGTCAGCGCAAACATGTCGGGGCACAGATCCATGTCGATTTCGCCAGCAAAGCGGGCGACGACGCCCCCAAGAAGCACGCCGCCATGACCGGGGGCCGGGTCGACGGGCAGGTTCATCTGACCGAGCGCAACGCGGCGGGTGGGGGCGATAGGGCGGGAGTGAAAAACTTCAAGCTCAGCGAGCAACACGATGGTTCTATTCTACCGGCCAACCCGGCGACTATGGGAAGCCAGACCGGGGCGATGTCGGTGGTTGGTTCAGATCATCGAATGCAGCTTGTTGCGTAACTCAGAGGCTGCTTCGCTGATGACTTCGTCGTCGCCGTCGATCTCGAGTTCGTTGCGGATGACGCCGACCAGGTCGGTAATGCC
>CAZGVQ010000203.1:0-6788 GCA_964529355.1 uncultured Acidimicrobiales bacterium | reverse complement strand
GAACTTGCCTTTGACCGCCGGGTCGAATGTGAACGAAGTCGGTTCGGATGGCGGGCTCAGGTTTGAGGCTGTCAGCCGGATGCCACACGAAGCGTCTGCACAGTTCACCACGGTGACACCGGCGTAGGTGACCTCGGGTACAACCTCGACGGCTATTGATTTGGTGTTGTCTGCCGCTTGTGTCGCAAGCCTTCGGCAGCTCTGTGGTGCAGCGTCGTCGGGCGGGAGAAAGCACTGCTCGACGTAGTAGGTCTGTTCGGGGATCAGACCCTGAGCCGTGACGACGATTGGTTGATCAGCGAGGAGTCCGACTTGCTGTGACAGCTGTGGCTTTGGTGTGGCGGATTGCGCACCAGCAGGTGTCCAGAACAACAAGAAGAAGGCGAGCACGATGATGGGGGCCACGAGTGGCCTTGTGCTGATCGTCATATCGCCTCTTCGACGGATGCCACGGTTTTCTTGAGCCGACGCTAAGAAGAGGTCTTATGAACCCAACGTTGGTCTTCGTGCATGGTGCCTGGCATGGTGTCTGGTGCTGGGAGGAGCACGTTGCCCCGGCGTTTCGGGCCGAGGGATACAACGTCGTGGTGGTCACGCTTCCAGACCATGGCAACCCCGGGTCCAGTGCCCGCATGTGGAGCGGCGTCGGTAGCTATGTCGAAGAGGTCCGGTCGGAGTTGGACAGTCTCGATGGTGAAGCTCGGAGCAACGTCGTGCTGGTTGGTCACTCGATGGGCGGACTGGTCGTGCAGCGTCTTATGGAGACCGAGGAGGTCGTCGGCGGAGTGTTGGTGGCTTCGATGCCAAGAAAGGGGGCGACTGGCGCGTTGGTGCGGTTAGCCAAAGCAGACCCGAAGGCGGTGCTCACCACCATCGCCAGCCTGAGTTTGTGGCCCCTCATCGAACGTCGTGAACAAGTACGCCACCTGTTCTTCACCGACGATGCCAGCGCCGACGATGTCGAAAAGGCCTACCCAAAGCTACAGAACGAGTCGTTCCCGGCGTTTCTTTCGATGCTCACCCGATGGCCTCGACCCAGCAAAGTGACGGCGCCGATCCGCGTGATCGCCGCCGAATACGACGGTGTCTTCACCCTCGCTGAACAGCACGATCTGGCGAAGGCCTATGGCGTGACCGCCGCGGTAATCGAAGGCGCAGGTCACGACCTGATGCTCGACCAACGGTGGCCCCAACTCGTCAGTGAGATCGAACACGCTCTCGACGACTTCCAGACCAACCGGTAGTCGAGATCCGCATTTGGCTGAATGCGCTGAATTGGCCAGTCGATCGTGCCGATAACGATTGACATGTCCTCGACCGACCCCACGACCCTGGCCGCGCCAGCGGCGGCACGCGCTCGTGTGCTGGTGATCGAAGACTCTCCTGAGTTCCGGCTCATGGTCGCCACAGTTCTGGAAAATGCAGGTCACGAGGTGGTGCTTGCCTCTGACGGCTCGAAAGGATTGGAGCTTGCCGGTAGCACCAACCCGTCGGTAATCGTGCTCGACCTGGGTCTTCCCGATATCGATGGACTCGAGGTGTGCCAGAAACTCAGGTCTTTCACCGACGCGTATGTGTTGATGCTCAGCGGCAGGGATGGTCAGGAAGACAAGTACGAAGGCCTCACTGTCGGCGCTGACGAGTATCTCACTAAGCCCTTCGAGGCGAAGGAGTTGCTACTTCGTATCGAGGTTCTCCTCCGTCGGCCTCGCTCCTCTGCCTCCCAGCCTGAGCCAGGTTCGACTGGCGTGAGCTTCGGCGACGTACGCATTGAGGAAGATGCCCGTCGAGTTTGGGTGGGGGACCGGGAGGTCAATCTGACCAAGATTGAGTTTGCGATGCTGCAGGCGTTGGCCGATGAGGTCGGGGCCGCTCGATCCCGAGCTGCGATCGCGACTGCGGTGTGGGGACCGCATTGGGTCGGCGACGATCATGTCATCAACGTGCACATGGCCAACCTGCGAAAGAAGCTCGACGTCGACTCGGTCAAGCGCATCGTGACGGTTCGTGGCATCGGCTATCGCCTTGAACCGGCGGTCGCTGCCGCCGCCTAAGGCGCGAGCCTCCGAGGCAAGTGTTACGCCGCAAGCCCCAGGACGATCTCGGCCGCCTGCTCGTGACCCTGAAGTTCGAGAGCGCCGGTTGACTGCGTGACCCGACCCTCAAGGTCGACCATGAGCGTCGAAGGCGTCGCAACCACATTGAACCGCTGCCAGACAACACCCGACTCGTCCTCAACATGCACCACGTTCTCCTGGTAGAGACCGGCTTCCTCGGCGAAGCTGCGATAGCTCTCGGTGTCGGCTCCGGAGTGCACGACCAGGTACGTGATGTCGGGATGCATATCGGCAGCGAACGCGATCTCTGGTCCTTCGGTGACACAGATCGGGCAGCTTGGTGACACAAAGCTGACGATCATCGGGGCGTCGTCGTAGAGCTCGAGCCCCGACACCGACGAGCCGGTGAACAGTTCGGGTGCGGTGAAGGCGAAGGGTTCGGCGCTGGCACGATCGCCGATCGCCACGGTGCCGTCGCTGTTGGACTCCAGCACCTCCTCCGGCTCCCAGGCCTCGGGAAGTGTCTCGGTGGTCGTGTCGGCGACGCCGCTTTCGACCAGTGTTCCGCGAACTCCCGAACAACCGGTTCCGACCAGGGCGAGAGCGATGAGCAGCAGGAGTGAAGCTCGCATGATTACTCGGCCTCCTTGACGGCGACCGCAGGTTCAGCAGCTACCTGCGGAAGCGCCGTCAGGGTGCTCGACTCGAAGGCGACATCGGCCAGTGTGGCGATGACTCCAACCATGCCGCCCGAGTGGGTTGCCGTGGTGGTCGCAACCGAGGTGCCATTCATGAAGATCTCGACATCGGTGCCGTGTACTTCGACTGCAAGAGTTACCGACTGTCCGGTTGCGGGAGCAGCTACAGTCGTCGACCCGATGTTCTGGTAGTAGCCGGCGTTGTCGTAGGTACCCCAGCGCAGCGTCGATCCGCCGTCGGACAGGTCGACCACCATGGCGCCGCTTCGGGAGTTGATGGTGCTCTGGTTGAACAGCAGGCCACCCTGGTTCACTCCGGTGATGCCGTGGAACGATGCTTCCCAGCGGAAGTCTTCGACCATGAAGGCTTCGAGCAGTGCGGTGTAGTCGTACCCACAGTTGTGATGCTGGTTGAGTGATCCGTCTGCTTCGATCCAGCGTCCCGACATGATCTTGAAGTCGCCGAGCGAGTTGCCATCGAAGCCGGTGTTGTAGAGCTGTGTTGGCTCGTCGACCCTGGTGAGAGCGAGGAGTTCCTCACGAGGCGGGCGGTCTTCGTCGCCGCCCGGTGTGCAGGATGCGCCTTCGCCGATGCCGGCGTCATTGACGTCGTAGTTCTCAGACGTCTCGGTTGTGGCCGGCTCAGGCGTGGTCTCGGGTTGTGCCTCTGGCTCAGCCGGGGCCGGGTTGAATCCCTTGGAGATCTCGTCGTAGTTCTCTTCGTAGGACTCGGCAGCTTCCTGTGACTCCGGAGTGGAAGGTTCGCTCTCCGGGGTTGGGCCGTCGACATCGTCGAGCCCGGCTGGCGGAGCGGCAAGCGCACACGATGCGCCGTCGTTCGAGTTGGTCGCTGGGGCCGAGCCCACCTGTGTCGCCTTCGGGCTTGTTCCGGTGTAGCCGGTGATCTGGTAGATCTCTCCCGAGTTGCGGCCAACGTAGAGGTTGCCGCCGGCGGTGCCCCACGCTGCGCCATAGGCCTTGAGCGTCGAAGGTAGGCCGCTGATCATGGCGATCTCCCGAACCGTGAGAGCGGTTGGGTCGATCTCCATGAGCGCACCGTCGCTGCTGACGCCGTAGAACTTGCCGTGAATGTTCGCAATGTCGGCGACCGAGGTGTAATGGGACAATTCAGGAACCGGAGTGGCCGTCATCGTGTCGACGTCGATCTTGTGCCAGTCGCGGCCACCGCGGGAGACGTGAAGAAGGCCATCGTCTCCGAAGTCTCCGGTGTAGGCGCCCGATGGCATATCGAGGGCGCCCAGATCGGTCTTGATGCCATTGGCATCGACCCGTTGCAGGTTCTTGCCGGCCATGCCGTACATCAGACCGTCAGCCGAGCGATAACCCATGGCGTTGTAGCTCGAGTAGTCCGGGCCGAGTGTCTCGTACTGTCCGCTGTTGGGGTCGAGTTGGGCGAACTGGCCCGAAATGACCTGGTAGAACCCCGGGTCACAGGCAAAGGTCGCATCGGCGGCCACGGCCACCGGAGCGATTGATGTTGCGCTCAGCGCCACGGCGAGCATTCCCGCCCCGACCGTTCCGATTCTGCGTGTCTTCCGGTTGTACTTCACGTTGTTTTCCTTGTTCTGTCCGCCGGAGTTTTCCCGAGCGATTTCGTTGAACAAGGTTTCGGTGAAGACTGCCGATTTCTTCAATCAAGGAACGGTCAAGATCGAGTCCCTATGTCTCTGACCTGCTGTTTTGACTAATTTCCACTTGGGATGTCCCAACTGGCGATCACATTGGCCGACGAGTCGGTTGCTCCGCCTTGGATCTGGGCGCTCACCCGAGAGAACCGGGGCGATGCCATGGCGATCTGGAACGAGTCAAGCTCACCGGTCAGCGTGTATTCGCCACCACTTGCCAAGACCTCACCGATCTGGGTGCGAAGTGTGGCTTCATCGAGTGCATCAAAGGCAAAGACCGCTCCGATGGAGCCGGAGTTGCTTCGGACTTCCGGGGGCGTTCCGATCGGAAGGTTTCCGAGCGTCACTCGCTGAAGTTCCCCGCCCTCAGGGAGTGGACTGCTCGATGTCCACGACGCATAGGGAAGTGCCTGCGCGGTGTCGGAATCGGCAGCCTGAAACCAGAACGCGACCTGGGTCCCTTCGTAGTCGCCGGTTCGGATGACGACCTCGAGCGTTCTCTCGGACAGCGTGCCGTCGTCGCCGAGGCTCGTACGAATCGCAGCGGCGGTGGCTCCGTCGCCGCTCTCCTGGCTGGTGGTGTCGAGGATCTCATAACCCCGTGCTGCGAGTTCGGCGTCGTAGAAGGTGAGAGCGTCCGGCCCGGTGGCGGTTGTCCAGTAGCTCACCCGATTTGAGTGTCGCAGCGGGAAGCCTTCGCCTCCCCGTGCAACTTCGAATTGGACGTCGAAGATCAACGCATCGGGCAGCGTCGGCACATCGGCCGGGAACTGCGCCAGGCGTCGTGCCTCAGTAGCCACGTCGTCGGTCGAGCCGAGCACGTCGGCAAGTATTGCTTGCACTTCTTCGAGCGGCGCGTCCGGGCTGAGCGATGCCCCCGAATCTGTCGAGCTTTCCGCTGGCTCGGCCTCGACAACTGTTGTGGTTGTTTCAACCGGTTCAGCTTCGAGTTCCTCGACGTCGTCGGTGAGATCACCGATGCTCTCTTCCATTGCTTCGAACGCATCATCAACTTCGTCGTTGCTCGGTGCGGCGAGTGCTGTTGTGGCCGTTGGTTCGTCGGTGGTGGCCGCCGTGGTTGTTTCGGTTGAAGAACTTCCACCGCACGCTGCAGCTATCAGCGCCACAGCGAAGAACATCCATAGGAAGCCCACTGTTGTTTGCATCCGTGAAGTCATTTGTCCATGTCCATTTCTGATCTATTCGGTTGCGTCGTTCTCTCTGACGGGAACGACCACCCATCGGTTCGCAGATTCTTGAAAAATTTTCTGACGGTCACTCCGTCGAGCGCTCGCTGAGTTGGCGACGTAGCTCGTTTCGGCCTTCGTGAATCCTCGACTTGATGGTTCCGACGGGCACATCGAGCAGTTCGGCGATCTCTGCGTAGTCGAGCTCGGCGAGGTCGCGCAGAAGTACCGGTTCGATCACCCGCTGTTCCATCTGCTCGGCCACTTCGAGTAGGTCGAGTCGGTGCCCCGCCAGCACACTCGGACTCGATCCGACTGCAGCCTGAACCGGTGCGTCGACAAGTACTGACTGTCGCCTCTTGATCTGGCGATACCAATCGATGCAGGCATTGGTGGTGACCTGGTACAACCAGGTTGAGTACTTGGCCCGCCCTTCGAAACTCGGCAGCCTCCGAGACACGGCGAATAGCGCCTCCTGGGTGGCCTCCTCGGCGTCATGTCGATTCGGAAAGAACTTCCGAGCCCGGCTCGCGATGAGTGGTTCGCTCTGCCGGAGCAGCTCCTCGAGGGAGGCCTCATCGCCCGCTGAGGCCCGTTGAACGAGGCCTTCGAAATCGACGCCAGCACGAGCAGCACCCCCACCGTCTGTCTCGTCCACCATGGCGTCTGAGAATACTGGAGGCCGCTACCGGTCGCTAGGAGCCGCCGGTTCGTCCCTTCTACAATTCGTGTGGTGACCGATCCGAGCCCGGTGGGGCGATACCAGCGACGCGAGGTTCTGGGAACGGGCTCGTTCGCAACGGTGTGGCTTGCTCACGATCCGGTCACCGGTCTCGACGTGGCGTTGAAGGTTCTGGCCGACAATTGGAGCCGGGATCAGCAGGTACGGGATCGGTTCATCCGCGAGGCCCGGGTGCTTCTGCAAGCCGAGAGTCCGCACATCATCAGAGTTCACCACGTTGCGGAGGACGACGAACAGCCATACATGGTGATGGCCTACGCCGCAGGTGGAACCTTGCGGCAGCGCATGACCGACCGTCGCCGATCGGGGGAGGGATTCACGCTTGAGGAGACGCTGGCAATCGGCCGGGATCTTGGGAGGGGAATCGAAGCCACCCATGCGCTCGGCCATATCCACCGCGACATCAAGCCAGCGAACGTTCTGCTGCATTCGTCCGAGGCGGCCGAACGGTTTATGCT
>CAZGVQ010000202.1:0-6813 GCA_964529355.1 uncultured Acidimicrobiales bacterium | reverse complement strand
TCCGACAACCGACGCCGACTTCGCCGGAATGTGCAAGGCCCTCGACGTCGAGGGCTACGACGACCCGGCCGTGGCAACCACGGTGGCTCGGTACCAGAACCGCGAGCAGATGAATGCACTGATGGATCTGTGTTACGCGACGGCCGCGAACCTGACACAGGCTGAAGCGACCGAGCGGTTTGAGCGCGAGCGCGTGGCCTTCGCGATGGTGCTGGCTACCGATGAGATCGTCGATGACGCCCATGCCAAAGCGGTTGGTATGTTCGTCGATTTCGATCACCCCGTGGTCGGCCCGGCGCGCTTACCCCGCCATCCCAATCTCTTTCACGGGACGCCGGCCGCCCTGGGCGGACTGTCACCATCGCTCGGTGAACACACCGACGAGGTGCTCTCCGAACTCGGCATGGCTGACCAGGTAGCCGACCTCCGAGAGTCCGGCGTCGTCGCCTAATCATCACCCGAGCACCATCGGGGATTGCTGCAGATCTGATCGACCGTGGGATGCTGCGTGCAATGGGATCAGCGATACCGCGGTTCGGCGGCTCTGCGTTCAGCGCGTTGTCGCACCGTCCGTTTCGTTTGTTCTGGATCGGTTCGACCGCCGCACAGTTCGGGTTCTGGTTCTCGCATGTGTCGTTCCAGGCGCTCATGGCCGAGCAGACCGATGACGAGCTGTGGCTCGCAGCGTTGTTCATCGCGACCTTTGCGCCGGTGGCGATCGTTGGTCCCTTCGGAGGTGTCCTCGTCGATCGGCTTGATCGGAAGCGAGTGATGATCGGTACGTATGTGTTTATCGCCGTCGTTGCTCTTCTTCAGGTAATCCTCGTTGCCTCCGACGTCGTGTCTCCGGTGATGCTGTTGCTCACCGGGGCTGGAGTCGGGTGTGGTCTTGCGTTTCTCGGGCCCGCGTCCGGAGCGGTTGTTGCCAACACCGTTCCGCCAAGCGAACTGCGGAGTGCGATCTCGATCGGGTCGATGTCGAGCAACCTGAGCCGAATTGCGGGTCCCGCCATAGCTGCGCCCCTTATTGCTGCACAGTTCTATGAGGTGACATGGGGTTTGTATGCGGCAGTGGCTCTGATTGCCGGGCTCATCATCAGAGGCGTCACCCTCTTTCCCTACGAGAGCGACAGCGACGACGCGCGGGTGGTCGAGCGTTTGCTATCGGGTCTTCGACACGCCCGCGAGCGTCAACCGGCTGCTCGGGCGCTGTTGTTGACTGCCACGATGTCGATCTTCGGTGTTTCCCATGTGGTCGTCCTACCCAACTTCACCGAGCAGGCACTGAGCCGACCGGCGGCGGACTTCGTTTGGCTCGGGGTTGCCACCGGTGCCGGTGCGCTGTTCGGTGCCTTTTCCGCTGGCGCGCTCACCGGTCGGGCGTCGCTTCGGCGCGGCGCACTGCTGATGGTCCCGTACTCGGTAGTGCTGCTGGCGTTCTCGTTTGCCGAAAACTTCTGGTTGGCGATTGTTCTGCAGGTCATCCTCGGGTTCTTCTACTTTGCGGGCATGACAACGGTGCAGATCGTGGTGCAGGAGGTAATCGGGGAAGAGCATCGGGGTCGTGTCATGTCGCTCCTCCAGATCTGTTGGGCTGGTCTGGTGCCGGTCGGTTCACTTCTCATTGGCTTGCTCGCTGGAGATGCCGGGCTGGGTCTTGGATCTGCCCGAGCGATCACCGCAGTAGCAGTTGTGGGCGGTCTAGGGTCCGGCTGGATCCTGGCTACGGCGAACCGGTTCGATCGCAGCTCCAGCACGCCAAATTCTCACGAAGAAGCAAGGAGTTCGGGCAATGATGATTCCAACCGAGTTTGAACAGATCGACGTCGAGTGGATGGCGGCGGCCATCGCTGCCGACGGGTCGTCGACCCTCAAGTCGATTCGCTGGGAACGGATCGCCGAAGGCGTGGGTTTGCTCGGTCGCCTCGCCCGGTTCCATCTCGACTGGGACGGCAACGACAGCGCACATGTTCCCCAGTCCGTGATCGTGAAGTTGCCGTCACAGATTCCCGAGATGGTCGAGCAGGCAATGATGTTCGGCTTCTATGACCGCGAGCTCAACTTCTACAAGAACATCGGCGATCGCGCCACGGTGCGCGTTCCGCATATCTACCTGGCCGAGGCGGCTCCCGAGGTTGTTCCCTTTGTGCTCGTCATGGAGGACTTGGCGTCAGCGAGAGTCGTCGATCAGCTCCTCGGCTGTGAGCTTGAAGATTCACTCAAGGTTGCGCGTGCGGCAGCACAGCTTCATGCCCCATATTGGGGGAAGCACGACGAACTCGACGCGATGTCGTGGCTGCCTGCGGTGAACGGACCGCTCTACTCGGCTGCCGGCCCGCTGCTCGAAGAGATCGTTCCGGCGTTTCTTGCCGCCTGGATCGACACCCTGCCCGAGGGCAGCCTCGAGCTGGCGACTCGAGCCGCCGAAGGGCTTACCGAGCTTCAGAATCGGGCGGCCACCGACGTGCTCACCATGTGTCACTACGACCTTCGGCTCGACAATTTGTTGTTCGATGACCACGCAGGCAGCGTTTGCGTCATCGACTTTCAGTTGATGGGGACCCACCGGGGCCCCTTCGACCTTGCCTATTTCATGGGTTGGAGCCTGACCACCGAGCAGCGTCGAGCCCAGACCGTACCGAT
Source organism: uncultured Acidimicrobiales bacterium (assembly GCA_964529355.1). Lineage (GTDB taxonomy): Bacteria > Actinomycetota > Acidimicrobiia > Acidimicrobiales > SHLQ01 > CALLQB01. The sequence goes on along the minus strand of CAZGVQ010000202.1, from coordinate 4,170 downwards.
CCTCGATGCCTACGTGGCCGAACTATCGACGCTCGGAATCGATGTCGATCGGCAGTGGGTTGACGACGTGTACCGCGAATCGATGCTCGGAGTCGTGTCGATGGCCGTGCTTTCCGGAGCCACGGCGGTTGTCGAGAACGAGCGGGGAGAACAACTGGTCGCTGCGTTGGTGCAGCGGGCGTTCGCCTCGGCGTTTGACGTCGACGCTGGTGAGTATCTGCCCTAAAAGCTAGAAGCTCACGGGGATTTGTACCGTCTCGGTGTCTCGGCCGCTTTTCAGGACGGTTCCCGGGAGAGCGTCGGTAGCTTCACCGTCGAGAACCGTGGTGACGCCGTTGACGATCACTCGTTTGATTCCGAAGCTGTCGGCCACCAGGCGTCCGGCGCCGCCGGGCAGGTCATCGACCATCACGACATCACCTGAGGCAACCGATTCGGGGTCAAAGACCACGATGTCGGCGAATGCCCCTTCGCGAAGCACGCCGCGGTCCTTCAAGCCGAACAGCCGGGCCGGCACCTGCGTGAGGTGATGAATGGTTTGGGGGAGCGTGGTGAGCTGCTTGCCGTGAAGCGTGTCGTTGAGCCAGCTGGTTGTGTAGGGAGCCCCGGAAATCCGGTCGAGGTGGGCGCCGGCGTCGGATCCGCCGATGATGACCTGCGGGTGATCCCAGGTGGTTTGGCGCATATGCCAGGAGGCCGGGTCGTCGTCGGTGGGGCCGGGCCACAGCACGGTGCGCAGATCGTCGGCCAGCACGATGTCGAGCAGGCAGTAGAAGTCGCGTACACCGCGCTCGCGTGCGATGTCGCCAACCTTGCGACCCTTGAGGCCTTCATTCTCGGGCGAGAACGTGTCGCCGATTTCGTAGAGTCCCCAACCGGCAAGTCGCGAGAACACGCCAGCGTCGGGCGATGATGCCCGCTCTTCCATGAACCGTCGGGTGTCGAGGTCGCGGAGCTTCTCCATGCGTTCGGGTACCGGTAGCCCCAGGATGTCGCCCCAGTCGGGCATGAGGTTGAGGCCACAGAAGTTGAGGAAGCTCATGTTCATGCCCACGAGCACCGGCATGGTGAGGGCGATGGAGCTTGCGCCGCGTTCGTTTACCGCTTCGATCGCCTCCAGCTGGTTGCGATAGTCGTCGGGGCGGGCCGCGTCGATCGTGAGCACGTTCCAGTTGAGCGGCCGCTGCGCAGCGAGTGACATGTTGGTCATCAGATCGACCTCACCCTCGTCGAAGCCGCTGAGGCAACCATCGCTGGCCCACTCGAGGGTGGTGCCCTCGTACTCGCTGACAACCCGGCAGAGTTCGACGAGCTCATCTTCGGATGCGTGGCGTGACGGCACCGGGCTCCCGTTGCCGTCGCTGTGGGTCTTTGATCGGGTCGTCGAGAACCCGAGCCCGCCCGCAGCGATCGATTCGGACAGAAGCGTCTTCATCTGCTCAATCTGTTCGGGGGTGGCTTCGCCGTCGGTTGAGGCGTCGCCCATGACGGCCCGACGGATCGCACAGTGGCCAACCATCACCGCAACGTTGACCCCTACCTTTCCTTCGAGTCGGTCGAGATACTCGCCGAAGGTCTGCCAATCCCACTCGATTCCCTGTTCGAGAGCTTCAAGGGGCATGCCCTCGACCTTCACCATCATGTTGCGGATGTAGTCGGCGTCGGCTTCGGACGTGAGGGGAGCGAGGGTGAACCCGCAATTGCCCATGATTGCGCTGGTGACGCCGTGGATATTGGATGGCGTGGCTCGCGGATCCCAGAAGAGTTGTGCGTCGTAGTGGGTGTGTGGGTCGACGAAGCCGGGAGCGACGATGAGCCCGGTCGCGTCGATGACCTCGGCGCCTCCCGGGTCGAGATCGGGGCCGATGGCAACAATCCGGTCGCCGGCGATAGCCAGGTCGGCCACGACCGCCTCGGACCCGGTGCCATCGACAACCGTTCCGCCGGAGAGAACTACATCAAACACAACATCAGCCATGCCCAGAATGTAGCCCGGGCCAAAACGCCACAGCGATTCTGACGAATCTCGCTCTGGGCTATCCGCTCACTACTATGGCGACGGTCACACCACCACCCGCAGAAACCTGTGCGAAAGAGGGTCACGTTGTACGCCGAATTGAAGGAATCCTGGGACGAACTCACCGGTCCCGGCGGGCAGTTTGAAATCACCACCGTCGACGTTCGCGGCCAGAACCTTCGTGTCTACAAGAACCAGCCGCCAACCCTGCGCGAGTTCTGGCAGCTTTCGGCAGCGCATGGCGACAAGGACTACCTGGTGTACGGGGATGAGCGCATGAGCTTTGCCGAGGCGCATCGCCAGGTGGCTCAGATCGCCAACTGGCTGTTCGCCAATGGCGTCGAACCCGGCGATCGGGTAGCGATCGCCATGCGCAACTATCCCGAGTGGCTTCTTGGCTACTGGGCCTGCGTGTCGGTGGGCGTTGCGTGTGTGGGTATGAATGCCTGGTGGGTTGGGCCCGAAATCGTCTACGGCGTCAACGACGCCGACCCCAAAGTCATCATCGTCGACAGCGAACGGCTCGAGCGCTTCAGCGCCGTAGCGGACGAACTGGGCGAGCGCCTGATGGTGGGGGTGCGCTGCGAACCCACTGACGGTGTGGTGCCGTGGTCCGATCTCACCGTTGGTGACGCACCGCTTCCCGACGTGTCGTTCGACCCCGACGACGATGCCTCAATCTTCTACACCTCCGGCACGACCGGACGCCCCAAAGGTGCACAGCTGACCCATCGCGGCTGCGTCGCCAACGTGATGAGCCTGGCCTTTGCCAACACGGTGCAGGCCATGGCGATGGGTCGGGCGGAAGCAGCGGCTGATTCGTCGGCCGAGCGAACCGAAGCAACCCCCGCTTCTCCGGCTGCTCTTGTCACCACCCCGCTCTTCCACGTGACCGCCAACAACTGCGTTGCCCAGGCGATGACCCTGGCCGGCGGCAAGCTGGTGCACCTGTACAAGTGGGATGCCGGCGAAGCCCTCCGCCAGATCGAGGCTGAAAAGATCACCACGATGAGCGGCGTGCCCGTCATGGCGCGCGAACTCATCGCCCATCCGGACTTTGCCACCACCGATACCTCTACCCTCGCCTCGCTTGGCGGGGGCGGTGCGCAGATCCAACCCGATCTGGTGCACAAGATTGAAGACACCGTTGCCACCGCCCGACCCAGCACCGGCTACGGCATGACCGAAACGTGCGGCATCATCACCGCCGTTGGCGCCGACTTCTTCGTCGACCGCCCCGACAGCGCAGGTCCGGCGATGCCGAGCTTCGAAGCAGCGTGCTTCGACGATGCCGGGAACCAGGTCGCCACCGGCGAGATTGGCGAGCTGTGGGTACGAGGCGCCCAGGTGATCAAGGGCTACCTCAACCGCGAGGAAGCCACCGCGGAATCCATCACCGATGGTTGGTTGCACACCGGCGACGTGGCCCGCATGGACGAAGACGGCTTCATCTACATCGTCGATCGCAAAAAAGACATGGTGATACGCGGTGGCGAGAACGTCTACTGCGCCGAAGTCGAGGCGGCGATCTTCTCCAACGACGCGGTGGCCGAGTGCTCGGCGTTCGGGGTGGAGGACGAACGTCTCGGTGAAGAAGTTGCCGCAGCCGTGGTGCTACACGATGGCGCCGAACTCGACGCTGACGCGCTGCGGACCCATCTCGCCGAGATCATGGCGAAGCACAAGATCCCGCGCTACATCTGGTTCCTCGACGAACCGCTACCTCGAAACGCCAGCGGCAAGTTCCTCAAACGAGAACTCCGCGACTCACTCGATACCGCCAAAGCCACCTAGCCCACCAAAACCAAACGAACTGGCACCGGATCTGGCCGCTGGAGCGACCAGATCCGGAACCAGTTCGGGGGTTATGAGGTCTTGATGGTTACCGGGTTGTCGGTGATGATGGGGTGCCAGCAGGCCACGTAGTGGTCTTCGCCCATCTTCTCCATTTGCGGTTCGTCTTTGTAGCAAATGTCGGTGGCGTAATTGCACCGGGTATGGAATCGGCAGCCCTCGGGCGGGGTGATGGGCGAGGGGAGCTCGCCGCTCAAGGTCTCGGCCTCGGACGCCAGGTGGTTGTCGGCCTCCGGGATGGCGCCCAGGAGCGCCCGTGTGTACGGATGAGCAGGGTTGGCGTACAGCTCGTCGGAAGG
>CAZGVQ010000201.1:0-6824 GCA_964529355.1 uncultured Acidimicrobiales bacterium | reverse complement strand
CAGCAACCTGGGGATTCGTGGCGGTGCTGGCCTTTGCTCCCAAGTCGTCCGCCACGAATCCCCAGGTTGCTGCGTGATCATCGTTGCCGGCATGCACCGGTCGGGTACCTCCCTTACCGCCCAGATTCTTCAGTCGTTGGGCGCAGACTTTGGCCCCGACAGCGAGATGTGGGAAGCCGATCAGTGGAACGCCAACGGGTACCTCGAGCGTCGAGATGTGATCGACGTGAACAGCCAGGCCATCACCGGCATCAACCGCACCGACAGCCGCTCTGTCGCGGCTGCATCGCAGCTTTCATACCTGCGGATGCCCAAGCCCGAGAAGATCGCCGAGCGGGTGGCCAAGAACCCGGCCGCGCTGGCCAGCGTCAGCGCCACCACCGCGGGTCTGGCAGTGAAGGACCCGCGGTTCTGTCTGACGCTGCCCCAATGGTTGGCGGCTGGCGCTGTCGATGCGGTTGTGGTTGCGCTGCGCCACCCTTCGGCCTCGGTTGCGTCGCTGGCCAAACGCAACCGCCTGCCGAAGCCCGTCGGCTACCGGTTCTGGGCGTGGCACATGCGCGAGCTGCTTGCCACGGCACCGAAGGACGCGATTGTGGTGCGCCAGGACGAGCTGCTCGGCTCGGACCCGGGGCCAGCCATCGAACGACTCGCAGCGGCCGCAGCACTGGTGCCGGCAGCACCCGACCAGAAGCGGCCCGGCGGAGGCGACCCCAGAAGCCTTCTCGACCCGACGATGGTTCATCATCAACCCGATGAAACCGGGCTCCCAGATACGGTTCGCGACCTCTGGGAACAGTGGGTCGCAAGAGCGTAAATCCCCCCTTCTCGCCGGTAGCATGAACGGCATATGAGTGAAATTGAAATGGTGCACGCGCGTGAGATCCTCGATAGTCGGGGAAACCCCACCATCGAGGTGGAGATCGGCCTCGATTCCGGTGTCGTCGGCCGGGCTCTGGTGCCCAGTGGCGCATCCACCGGACAGTTCGAAGCGGTTGAACTGCGCGACGGCGGCGAGCGTTACATGGGCAAAGGTGTCCTGACTGCCGTCGGCAACGTCAACAGCGAAGTCAGCGAAGCTATCTCCGGGCTTGATGCTCTCGATCAGCGGGGTATCGATCACGCGCTTCTCGCCCTCGACGGAACCCCTAACAAAGCCCGCCTCGGCGCAAACGCGATCCTGGGTGTGTCTCTCGCGGTAGCGCACGCCGCCGCGGCCGAACTCGATATGCCGCTGTATCGCTACGTCGGCGGAGCGAACGCCCACGTGCTTCCCGTGCCGATGATGAACGTGATCAACGGCGGCGAACACGCCGACAACAACGTCGACCTGCAGGAGTTCATGTTGATGCCTGTGGGCGCAACCTCGTTCTCCGAAGCTCTCCGATGGGGCGTCGAGGCGTACCACACTCTCAAGGGTGTGCTCCACGACCGTGGCCTCTCCACCGCGATCGGCGACGAAGGCGGCTTTGCCCCCGACCTGGGCTCCAACGAGGAAGCGGTACAGCTGCTGGTTGACGCCATCACCAAGAGCGGCCTGACGCCGGGCGACGACATGGCCATCGCGATGGATACCGCGTCGACCGAGTTCTACAAGGACGGCAACTACGTGCTTGCCGGCGAAGGTCGAACCCTCAGCTCCGAGGAGATGGTGGCCTACCTCGCAAACCTCTGCGAGAAGTACCCGATCGTCAGTATCGAGGACGGTATGGACGAAGAGGACTGGGACGGCTGGAAGACCCTCAACGACGCCATCGGCGACAAGGTGCAACTTGTTGGCGATGACCTTTTCGTCACCAACACCGAACGGCTCTCACGCGGTATCGAAGGCGGCTACGCCAACTCGATCCTCATCAAGGTCAACCAGATCGGCTCGCTCACCGAAACCCTCGACGCGGTCGGCATGGCCACTGCTGCTGGTTTCACTTCGGTGATGTCGCATCGCTCGGGTGAAACCGAGGACAACACCATCGCCGACCTTGCCGTCGCAACCAACTGCGGCCAGATCAAAACCGGAGCCCCGGCTCGAAGCGACCGGGTCGCAAAGTACAACCAGCTCCTTCGTATCGAGGAAAACCTTGGCGAAGCAGCCGCGTTCCGGGGCCGCGCCGCCCTCGCTGCGCAGGCGTGACCCGTACCATCGTCGTACCGGCGATCCTCCATCCGCGACGTCTGGCCTGGACAGCTCTGGTCCTGGTGACTCTGGTGGTGGCCGTGATGTTCATCATCGTGCCGGCCCGCAGTTGGCTGGAGCTTCGGTCTGATGTGGAGAGATGGGAAGAGCGCAGATCGAACAGCTCGAGACCGATACCGCTCGTCTCGAACAGCGAATCCTCGATCTCCAAACCGATGCCGAAATCGAGCGCATTGCCCGCTCGGAATACAACCTGGTGTACCCGAACGAGGAGGCCTATGCCGTGCTTCCTCCGCCTCCGCCGGTCGACCGCGACGGTCTCACCGAGTAGCCATCTCAACAGGGGCCCACACGGCTTCTTGCGCGCGTGCGCGATTCGGCTAAGTTCACTGTCGATCCAGCGAGTTGGCTGGAACAGCGAAAAAGGGGAAACGCCAAGTGCAGGTCTCGATAAACGTCAACGGTGGCGCTCAGTCACACGACGTTGAACCACGAACACTGCTGGTTCACTATCTCCGGGAGTCATGCGAACTCACCGGTACCAACGTCGGTTGCGACTCATCATCATGTGGAGCGTGCACGGTGCACCTCAACGGAGAAGCCGTGAAGTCCTGCACCGTGTTTGCGGCCCAGGCTGATGGTGACGACGTGACCACCATCGAAGGTCTGGCCGACGGCGACACCCTTCATCCCATGCAGCAGGCGTTCCACGAATGCCACGCCCTTCAGTGCGGCTACTGCACGCCAGGCATGGTCATGGCTGCAGTGTCGCTGCTCGACGAAGAGCCAAACGCCGATGAGGCTGCGGTGCGCGAAGGCCTCGAGGGCAACCTCTGCCGCTGCACCGGCTACCACAACATCGTCAAAGCGGTTCTTTCCCAGAGTGGCGGTGCCAAGTGATCCCGGCAGCATTTGACTACAAACGAGCCGGCTCGGCCGAGGAAGCCCTGTCGCTTCTTGCCGAGCACGGTGATGACGCCAAGCTCCTTGCTGGCGGCCACTCCCTGATTCCGCTCATGAAGTACCGCCTGGCATCGCCGGCGGTCATCATCGACATCGGCAAGGTCAACGACCTGTCGTATGTGAACGACGGTGGCGATCACCTCGCCATCGGCGCACTCACCCGCCATCGCGATATTGAGATCAACGCCGATATCGCCAGCCAGATGCCGCTCCTCGGCGCGGCCACCCGCAACGTCGGCGATCCGCAGGTTCGCCATCGCGGAACCATCGGTGGAGCTGTTGCTCACGGCGACCCGGCATCCGATATTCCGGCCGCCATGCTGGCGCTTCGAGCCACCATGGTCATCGCTGGACCCGACGGTGAGCGCGAAGTTGCTGCCGACGATTTCTTCTCCGGTTTCCTCGAGACCGATCTCGGCGAGACCGAGATGCTCAAGGAAATCAAGATCGCCAAGGTCCCCGACGCCACGTTCTCGTTCCAGAAGTTCAACCGTCGTGCCCAGGACTGGGCCATCGTCGGTGCTGCGATTCTGGTGAACAACGGCAGCTCGGGCGTTGGTCTGGTCAACATGGACAGCAAGCCCATCCGAGCAGCGGCTGTCGAGGCTGCGCTCAACTCTGGTGCAAACGCCGCCGATGCAGCCGCTACGGCTGCCGAGGGTGTCGAACCTCCAGCCGACCTCAACGCCAGCGTCGAGTACCGGCAGCATCTCGCTCGGGTTCTCACCCGTCGAGGGCTCGAAGAAGCCGGCCGATAAGTTCTTGGCCGAGAACGTCGAGGAGCTCATCGCGCAGCTCGCTGCCCACGACTACCTCGCCGATGAGGGCTTAGCTACCGCCATCTTTCTCGCCATCGAGCTCGAGCGTCCGCTCCTGCTCGAGGGCGAAGCTGGCGTTGGGAAAACCGAGGTCGCGAAGGTGCTTTCGCGCTGGACGGGTGGCGAGCTCATCCGGCTTCAGTGCTACGAAGGCATCGACGTGAACCAGGCGGTGTATGAGTGGGACTACACCCGACAACTCCTCCATCTCCGCACCGCTGAAGCAACCGGCGCCGCCACCCAGGGTGCCGCCGAGGAGCTCGAGAACGAGCTGTACTCCGAACGCTTTCTGGTTCGGCGTCCGCTGCTCGAAGCAATCGCACCCCGCACCGACGGCTTGCGCCCGGTGCTGCTTATCGACGAAGTCGACCGGGCCGACGACGAGTTCGAGGCGTTCCTGCTCGAGGTGTTGAGCGAGTACGCGATCACCGTCCCCGAGTTGGGTCGCTTCGAGGCCGAGCATCCGCCCATCGTCATCATCACGTCCAACCGGACCCGCGATGTGCACGATGCCCTCAAGCGACGGGCCCTGTACCACTGGGTCGAGCACCCGGACTTCGATCGCGAGCTCGAGATCCTGCGCATCAAGGCACCCGAGGTCCCTGCGACTCTGGCCCGCCAGGTGGCGGCCGCCACCGCCGAGATCCGGTCGTTTGGTTTATACAAGCCGCCCGGCGTCGCCGAAACGATCGATTGGGCAACGGCCCTCAACCTCATCGGGGCCGAAGGAATGACCGTCAATGCAGCCGACGCCACCCTGGGCACGCTGTTGAAGTACCGCGAAGACCAGATGCGAGTGCGGGGCGCCAGTCTGGAAGAGATCGTGGGCAAGGCCATCAGTCTCACGGGCTGATGACGGACCACACGGACACAACCACCGACACCGAGCCGGTTTCGTTCGGCTTCGAACACTACGCGCTGGGCTTCATCGACGCGCTCCGCAAGACCGGACTCTCGGTGCCCGTCGGCCGCACGCTCACCTACCTCGATGCCATCGCCGCACTGGGTGTGGAGGACGGCGAGCAGATCTATTGGGCCGGGCGGGCCACGTTGCTCGACTGCCCCGAAGACACTCCGCTCTATGACGCCGTGTACCGCTATTGGTGGCTGTATGACTCACGGGCGTTGCGCGACAACGCTGTCGAGGTTGAGACCGTCACCATCGCGGTCGACGAAGAGGACGACGAAGCCGACGAAGGTCCCGATACCAACGACTCGGTGGACGACGAGGGCGAGATCCAGGAGGTGCGGTTCAGTGCCGCCGAGGTGCTCTCAAGCAAGGACTTCGCCGAGTGCTCCGACGCGGAGATGGCCGAGGTGTATGCGCTGATGTCGCGATTGCGGCTAGCGGGCCCGTTTCGTGAGGCTCGTCGGAGCCGCCGCACCAATCGCCATGTGCGCCCCGACATTCGACGCACGGTGCAGCTGGCGCTGCGCTCGGAAGGCGAACCGATTCGCCGGGCCTTTGTGGAGCATGGCGACCGACCCCGGCGAGTGGTGTTTCTGCTCGACGTCAGTGGATCGATGGAGGCCTACGCCCGGGTGCTGGTGCGGTTCATTCATGGTGCGGTGGTTGGTCGCCAGCGGGTCGAGGCCTTTGCGCTCGGCACCCGACTCACCCGACTCACCCGCGAGCTTTCCTCACGCGACCCCGACGCGGCCCTGAGTCGGGCAGGTGAGGCGGTGGCCGACTGGTCGGGCGGCACCCGGTTGGGCGAGGGCCTGCGCATATTCAACGACGAGTGGGGCCAGCGGGGCATGGCCCGCGGCGCCGTGGTGGTGATTCTCAGCGATGGGTGGGATCGCGGCGAACCCGAACTGATGGACGAGCAGATGGGTCGACTTCACCGGGTCGCACACTCGGTGGTGTGGGTGAACCCCCTTAAAGCCTCACCGGGTTACGCACCGCTGGCGGCCGGCATGGCGGCTGCCTTACCTCACGTCGATACGTTCATCGAGGGGCACTCGGTGGATTCGCTGGCCAACCTGGCCGAAGTGGTGGTGGGGGTTTAGCCGCCTACAGCGAGTGTCCGGTTGTGGCGTCGATGTGATCGGGCAGCGGCCCTTCGTGGTCGCCGGTGGTGCCGGTGCCGGTCGGCTCGAACATCAGTATCGATCCGCCGGGCGACGATGGCTTGTGTTCGGTTCCTTTGGGCACGACGTACATGTCGCCCTTCCGAAGCTGTACCTGGGACTCGTTGCCGTCGGCGTCGCGAAGTGCAATATCGAACTGGCCATCGAGCACCAGGAAGAACTCGTCGGTATCGGTATGCGAATGCCACACGTGATCGCCAAGGGTGTGGGCGATGCGAACGTCGTAGTCGTTCATCGTGGCCACGATCCGGGGGCTGTAGACCTCGTCGAATGACGAAAGGGCTTCGGTGAGGTTCACGGGTTCGTTGGAGGTCATGTGGCTGAGTCTTGTCGTGAGGCATACGATGAACCAATGCGAGAGTTGCTGAAGGACCTTGATCGTTGGCAGAAGAAGGGCAAGAAGATTGCCATCGCCCGCGTGGTTGACCTTGAAGGTTCGGGTCCCCGGCTTCCCGGCGCGGCGATGGCCGTAAACGAGGATGGCGAGGTCGTTGGCTCGGTCTCCGGCGGCTGTGTCGAGGGTGCGGTTGTTGTCGAAGCGCTCGAGGTGATCGAAACCGGCGATCGGCGCACGGTCACCTTCGGGTACAGCGACGATGAAGCCTTCGCGGTTGGCCTCACCTGCGGCGGCACCATTCACCTGTTTCTCGAACCGCTCGACTGGTAGCGGGACGTGACCGACTCACCGACGCCTCTGTTCGCAAGGCTTTCCGAGGCCATCCGGGCCGAGGAACCAATCGCGCTCGCCACCGTCATCGAGGGCCCCAACACCGGCGCAAAGCTGCTGGTGTCGCCTGACGAGACACTCGGAACCC
>CAZGVQ010000200.1:0-6866 GCA_964529355.1 uncultured Acidimicrobiales bacterium | reverse complement strand
CGTGAGGGCCCTTCCCGCACTGTCAGAGGGGCTCTCTACAGTTGCTGTTGCCTTGCTGCTGAGCCCATCGGCGGTCTTCAACCCTGCGTTTTCTCTGGAGACCATCGATGTCCATGCGCGACCTGTCCCTACCCGACCTGCTCGAACTGCTCGTTTCCGATGCTGCCGATACCCCTTTTGCTTTTGGGGTCACGGTTGCCGATGAGCACCGCCACGACGGTGCCACCGTGGAGCTCTCGGTTTGTGACCTTCCTCCTTCGGAGGACCCGCTCGCTCCCCTCATTGGGATGACCGCGCCAGCATCCTGGGACGCCTTCGGACTCGTCTCCGGCGCAACGGTCTCTCCGGCAACTGTCTCTGCGGGGGCTACCGGCTCAGAACCAAGGGGAGTCTGGATCGGCGTGATCGTCGATCGACAGGGTGAACTCTGGGCATCGATGCGCGATGGCGACGAATCACCGGTCCGCCTTCCCAGCGGCGGCCAGGGCCAGCTTCTCGACCTGTGCAAACGGGTGCTGGGCATTCCGTCGGCTCCACCGTGTGACCGAAGGTTACGGCCAGCGCTCTGCGCGATCTGGGTCTCGAGCATCCGCACCCTTCTTGCGAACCGGCACGACCCGGACCGCCAGCCACACTGGGATGAGTTGGCGGTTCTTCACCCTGTGAATCGGCTCGTACCGGACTCGCTCGCTCCATTGGTCGAGCGAACTCATCATGCGCTTCACGGCCTTACCTGGGCAGAACTTCACCGACGCTGCGCTTCGGGTGAGATCGAGGTCGCTGGGCTCACGGCATCACACTGTGGGTGGTTCGACACCGGCTCGTTCAGCCGCTGGGTGACGAGAACAACTCCGCCATGGGAGTCCAGTTACCTCAGCATCGCCTCGGCACTCGATCTCGATACCCAGTTCGACCTGCTCGACCACATCGACGACCTCTTAGTTCCCGGGGATCTCCGGTAGCGATGCCGCAGTTCCGGTGGTGAACAGTTCGGCCATGGTCTGGCGGGCGGTCTCATCGAGGGTTGCCCAGTCATACATCGATCCACCCACCGAGTTGCTGTCGACCAACGACTGCGCAAACCCTTCAAGGTCATTCACCACCGCCAGCGGTTCGCCACCGCTCTCGCCACCTTGCTCAGCATCGATCGCTCCAATACCGCCGATGCCATGGACCAAAGCGTTGGGGTCATCCAACAACTCGCGCAACAGCCGCGTGCTTTCGGCGTTGTAGGTGTAGCCGTTCTTGTAGCCCGAACTCTCCGATCGGAACGACCAGTAACTCATTGGCTGCCAGATGTCGTACAGCGGGGCAATGTCGTCCCAAGGAAACTCGGGCCAGAACTCGGTGTTGACCTCTTCGGTCAGCACCGGCGGCAAAACGATGGCCGACAACGGATCATCGCCCACATGTTCACGCACCCCTTCGCTCAGCTCCACCAGGATCCGGCTGCGCTCTTCGGGCTCCAAACCATCCTGGTTGAACTCGATGTCGATACCGATGCCATCGAAGCGATGGCCAAGGAACTCGAAGTCAGCCATCGCTGAGATCTTTCCCAGATCCTCGTCCTCCCACTTCGGGAGGTACCAGGCCACCACGGCCATGTCGTTGGCGTGGGCTGCGGTGAGCAACTCGGCCAGGACCCAGGGGTCTTCGGTGAGTCCGGGAGACCGATCGGCCCGATGGGCAGCCTGGATGTACACGGTCTTTACGCCGAGGCTCGCCATGACCGCGATCTCCTCGGCATCGATCGGCGGGTTCTCGCCGGCGTAGGGAGGCGAGTAGTCGAACCGGTCGACCCACGTCCCGAGCCCTTCATAAGGTTCGAGCGTGCGATCGGGAATCTCGCGCTCCACCACTTCGCCAACCACCAAAGAAACGGGCGAGGCGGTCACACTCGGGTCCACCGTGCGGTCGCGCCTGGCATATGCGGCGCCGCCAGCGAATCCTCCCACCAGAAGCAGCAGTCCGGCGCAAACCCCCAGCAGCCATGGCCACTTCCATGCCCGAGGCCCGGCTAACGGCGGTTCGTCGACGTCCGTCGGTTCGCCGGGCGGCGGAGCGAGCGGCGGACTTTGGTCGGGCACAGCCCGAAGTTAGGACAACCGCCGGGGTTACTGGTGGAGCGTGCTAGGCGGATGCTGGCGCCGGATCGGCCATCGCCGCCCATCGAATCGCGTTGGCCAGCACCCGGCGGTAGTTGGGGTCGGCATAGGTGTTGGGGCTGTCCCCAAACTGCACATAGGCAATAGGCGATGCGCCCTGTGATTTTGTCCAGGCCAGGAGGCTGCTGCCGTCGGGGTGGTTCCAACCTGCGCTGCTGTTTCGCTCGCCGCGGATTGCCAGGTCGGCCGAGTAGAACTCGTCGTCGGTAAACCGGTGGGTGCTGCGCATGAGGGGCGTTACCGAGTCTTCGAACACGGGAAACAGGTAGACCTCGTCGGTGATCTCGAAGGTTGGGGCCAGACCCTCACAAATCGGATGCGTCGCGTCGAGCACCTCGACGGTGTGGGTGACGGCATGGCGGTAACCGGAGTCGGGGTAGTCGGTGTCGCGAAGTCGAGCTGGTTGGTAGTGAAATCGCCCGCCGATGGTCTCGGCGTAGTCGGCCCAGGCCGGCCATCCGGCGATTGCGTGGTGCAGAAAAACCATGCCCTGCCCGCGATCGATCATGGCCTCAAACGCCTCGGGGTATCCCTCGGGGGGCGAATGGAACACCGCCGGCGGGTCGTCGCCGGTAAAGGTGATTCCGGGCATGTCGTACATCACCAACACGTCGAACTCGCCCGCCCGATCCGGATCGACCACACCCAGCGCATCGGGGTGCTCGATGTGAGTCCACGAAATCCCGGCGAAGCTGTCGAACACCGCGAAGAACGCCTCGGCGTCGAAGGGGTGGCCCTTAGTGAGTACGGCAACTCGAATAGGCGAGGTCGCGGCCATGAACTCTCCCTTCTCGCGCCATCAGCGTGCTGGACTTCCCACAAATTAACCGACCGATTAGTTTGAGGAAACCGCCAGATACGCCCGACCAGAAAGCGCAGAGCACCCTGTGAAAGTTGGAATCAACCTCCCGGCACAGTTCCCGATGGAAAGCACAAACATGATGCTGCCCGTCTATGAGGAAATGGGAGCCGATTCGTATTGGGCGCCCGACCACATTCTTGGCGTGTTCCACCCGGGCCTCTGGGCCGACACTCCCCTCTCGGCGATGGCCGCCGACCCCGATGCTTTCTATGACCCCTTCATCTACGGCGGTGTGGTGGGCACCATGACCAATAAGCCCTATGGCATCTCGGTTACCGACAGCACCCGTCGGCGCGCTGCCGACCTGGCCCGTGCCGCGCTGACCCTCAACGATCTCAACCCCGGCGGGTTCATCCTGGGCATCGGCTCGGGCGAGGCGGAGAGCATCACCCCGTACGGATACCCGTTCGACAAGCCGGTGGGGATACTCGAGGAATGCCTTATCGAACTGCGCTCGCTGCTCGATGAGGGCACCATGCCGGGCAACCCGATTGGCCGAATGGGTCTCCCACTCGAGGCCGAGGGCCGCGGCAAGCCCGACGTCTGGGTGGCAGGCCACGGACCTCGCATGCTGCGGCTCACCGGTCAGTATGGCGATGGGTGGATTCCCGCCTGGGGTATGACCGCCGATGAGTACGGCGAGAAGCTCAAAGTTGTGGCCGAGGCAGCATCCGGTGCCGGACGCCCCACCCCCACTGCCTCGATGTTGCCGTTCACGCTGTTCGCCGAAAGCAAAGAGCGGGCCGCCGAGATGTTTGAGGCCGAGCCGCTCGGGAAGCTCTTCGGACTCTTCGCCATGGGAAGCGTGTGGGAGAAGTACGGGCTCGAGCATCCGCTGGGCAACGACTCCAAGGGCTTCATCGACGTGATCATTCACGACCTCGACCCCGAGATGCTGCGAGAGCTCGCACCCACCATTCCTTTCGAGATGGTCGACGAGGTGCTGTTCATCGGCAACGCCGATGAACTTGCCGAGCAGTTCTCCGACTACGCGAAGGCTGGCTTGGAGTATCTCGTCCTGGCCAACCTCACCGGCGTCATCGGCGGCATGGATGAGATCATGGCTCGCGGCGCCGATCTGCCACAGCTCATGGCCACACTGCGCGAGCTCTAGGCCCACTCCTGACCGCCACGGCCATCGAGCCCATCCCGCGTCGGGCATGGGCCACATTGGCCGTGGCTTCGGCCACCGTTGTTCTGATCATTCTCGATTCGGGTTTCGTCGCGTTGGCGTTTCCCGAGATCGAACGTGAGTTCAGCACCACGCCCAGATCCACGCTCTCGTGGGTCTCCTCGGGCTACTTCATCGCCCTCGCGTCGCTGATGCTCCTCGCTGGCGGCCTTGCGGAGCGGTTCGGGCAGAAGCGGATCTTCATCGGCGGCATCGGCATCTATGCGGTCGGTGCCATCGCCATGGCCACCGCGCCGGCCGCGTGGGTGGTGATCGGCGCCCGTCTGCTGCAGGGTGCCGGCGCAGCCGCCCTCACACCGGTGTCGCTGGCCATTGCGCTTCCCGAGTTTCCCACCAGTCGACGATCGACCGCGATTGCCGGCTGGGCGGTGGTTGGCGGTCTGAGCGGTGTGGTCGCCCCGACCCTGGGAGCAATCGTTGTCGATCTCGGCGGATGGCGGGCCCCCTTTGTCCTCCTGGTTGGCCTCCTTGGGTTGGTTGCGGTTGCGGCCGTGCGGACGTTGCGTCCGGATCGGCCAGCATCCAATCCACAACCCATCGATGCGCTGAGCGTTCCGCTCACCTTCGCAGCGATCGGCGGGCTCGCGATCGCACTCAGCAAGGGGCGCGACTGGGGTCTCGCCGATAGTCGAACGTTGGCCAGCCTCATCATTGGACTGGTTTGTCTTCCGCTTCTCCTTCGACGCTCGCAGCAGAAGAACACAGGACTCATCGACCTCAGCTTGTTTCGCATCGGCTCCTACACCAAGGGTTCGCTGGCATCGGTTACCACGCAACTTGGATTCTTCGCGTTCTTCTTCACGTCTCCGTTGTTCTTTACCGAGGTCTGGGGCTACTCGGTGCTTGCAGCCGGCCTTGCACTTGCTCTCCAGCAGGGAACCTCGGCGCTGTTCGGTCTTCCTCTCGGCCGTATCACCGAGCGATTCGGCGCCGGCGCAGTCGTCGGGGCAGGCGGCATCGTTGCTTCGCTGTCCTTTGTTTGGCTGGTGCTGATGGTCGATGAGTCACCCAACTTCTGGGTGGCGATCGCGCCGGCCTTCATCATTGGCGGGCTCGGCACCATGGCCAACGGAGCCATGAGCACCTCGCTGGCGTTTCGAGAGATCGGCGACGCCAATCTGGGCATGGCGTCATCGGGCTACTACGTCACCCGGCGGATCGCCTCGGGACTCGGCGTGGTCTTGGGCGCGGCGATCCTTGGCGACGCAACGGGCGGCGACAGTCTGGGCAGGTTCAAACTCGTGTGGGTCGTCGCGGCCGCTGCCTACTTTCTGTCTGGCCTCAGCGGCTTCGCCGACCACAAGGCATCATCACCTCCGTCGTGAACCACCGGCACGCTCCATGGCTGTCGGTCTAGGGTTCGTGCCGTGTTGCGTGTACTGACCCTGAATATCGGTTCGCTGTTCGAGCCGCAGTGGGACGACCGCCGCCACGAGGTGGTCGCGTGGGTCGATCGCGTTGAACCCGACATCATCTGCATGCAGGAGGTGGTGCAGTCGAGCTCGGTCGATGTGGCAGCCTGGCTCTGCGACGCGTTCGGAGCCGACTACCACCATGTGATGGGCGGATACCCCTTCGGCCATCACGCCGAGGACGACCCGGCGTTCCGCTTCGGCTCGGCAATCGCGAGCCGGTGGCCAATCGATTCCACCAACCTGTGGTCGTTGGCCACCGCCCCTGACCCCGATGACCCGATTCCGGCGGGCATGCCCTGGGAGCTCCTGCACGTTGCCACAGCTGGCCTCGACATCTTCACCACACATCTGGCGCCGGCACCGGTTCACGGTCGACATCGCCGGGTGCAGGTACTCGAGATCGACGATCACATCCGGACCATTCGCGACAACCGCGACGTGCTCAACAACACCGCTCGGGCGCCAATGCCGCCCATTCTCACCGGCGACTTCAACGCAGAGCCCGACAGCGACGAGATCCGGTTCCTCAAAGGCCTCACGGTTTTCGACGACCGCACCACCTTCATGCAGGATGCGTGGGAGGTGGCCGGCGATGGCGGGGTCGGCCACACCAACGACTGGCGAACCCACCCGCTATCGGCCCGACTCAACGTGCACCCCAAGCGCATCGACTACATCCTGGTCGGCGACCCGTTCCTCCGGGCCGGAAACGGCGGTCGGGTCCTCGACACCAAGCTCGTGGCCAACACCCCACTAACCGGCATCCAAGCCAGCGACCACATCGGCCTCTACGCCGACATCACCTGGCCAACCCGCCCCAACTAGCCACGAAATCTGCATAACGAGCCTGGCTCGTTATGCAGATTTGTTTTCAGGGTTGGAAGACGGTTTCGCTTTTGTTGAGGAGCGCGAGGTAGGCGGCTTCGTCTTCGGCGGCGATGAGGTCGTCGACGAATCCGTGAAATCGTTGACCTCCCGCTTCGTTGCGACCGAACATCACATGGCTTTTGGTGCCGGTCTTGAGCGCTCGTTGAATCCGTCGACCGGTGAAGTAGTCCTCGTCGCGCACGACGTGAAGCAGGAACTCCATCTGTTTGGCCAACGCCTCCTTCTGCTCGTCGGTGGGATCTTCTGCTGCCAGAAAGTTCTGCACCGTAAATGAAGTATCGGGCGTGTCGCCAGGAAACAGCTGCGAGATCATATACATCGGCACGCCGGCATCGAACCGGGCC
>CAZGVQ010000199.1:0-6923 GCA_964529355.1 uncultured Acidimicrobiales bacterium | reverse complement strand
AGAGCACCTCCATGACATGGAGGGGGTCGGGGGTTCAAGTCCCTCAACGCCCACGGCGGTTTCAGTCCTGGCGGACTGAAGCCCTTGACGAGTTTGCTGCGCAAACTCCTGGTTCTCAATCCGGCATAGGGTTCGAGAGCTGTCTGGTCAGGCCCACGTCGTTCGTCAGCCCTTGCGGGCTTCCTCTCTCTTGGAGTTTTCGGCCTCGCTTCGCTCGCACCGAAAACCTCCCGGGATTAATGAGATGTGGCGTCAGCTCCTTGCCATCTAGGGAATGCTCACCGTTTGTTGTGCTGGGGTTGAGCTGTTCCAGTGGAAGTCGAATGCTTGTACTTGGTAGGTGACTGACCCTTTGGGAGGCTCTTCGTCTATGAAGGAGGTCTGGTCGAGGTTCCAGGTGGTTGCGACCACTTCGGGTTCGGTTCCGTCGACCGAGCGCAGGATTCGGTAGCCGTGCAGTTGGTAGTTCTCGGCTGGCGCTGACCAGTCCAACCGAATCGTGCCGTCGTCGTTGGTCAGCGACAGGCCTACCGCCGAAGGTGGTTCTTCGTCTGTGATCGCGTGCGCCTCGTGCCAGCCGACCGACAACACCTCACCCTGAGCGTCGAGGCCCCGAACGCCGTACCAGTATCGGGTGCCTGCGACGACGTCAGCGTCGAGGTAGACGCCGGTTTCGTCGCCGGAATGAATCTGGTTGCTGCTATCCAACGATGCAGCAGGTGGCCGGTCATCGTCGAGGAGCTCAACCCGGTGCACCTGGTAGTCGGCGGCACCGGCTGGTGCCGACCAGACGACCTCGATGCTGGTAGCGGTCATGGACCGGCGCGAAATCCAGGCATCATCGTTGGGTTCGTCGTTCTCGGCGACCGCCGCCTCTTCGTCGAAGGGTTGTGCGGGCGGTATCGAGGCGGGAGAGACAGTCGGGGGAGGGGCCGGGCTCGTGGGCACTGCGGACTGCGGCACAGAACCTTCAGGAACCGTGCTTTCAGAAACGGTGTCATCCGAACTCGTGGCTTCGGAAATCGTGGTCGAGGAAGCGCTTTCCTGGTCGAACTCCGAGGAAGCTGCCGAGCCGCTGCATCCAGCGAGAACGACAAGGAGTGCCATAACAGGGACCCAACGTCGCGTGTTGATCATTGGGCCATTGTAGATGTCGATACATCCTGGCCCGGGGTCGCTATTCAGCCCACGTGGGGGTGATGGCAGGCCACGAAGTGGCCTGTGGCGATCTCGGTAAGCACCGGCTCTTCGGCTGTGCACTTGTCGGTTGCGTTGGGGCACCGGGTGCGAAACCGGCATCCCGACGGCGGGTCGAGCGGTGACGGCAGCTCGCCGCTGATGAGTTCGGCGGCAGGTGGGAGATCGAGGGTGTGGCCCGGGATCGATGCGAGCAGAGCTCGGGTGTACGGGTGGGTTGGAGCATCGAAGAGGAGCTGGGTCTCGGCCACCTCGCAGACCTTGCCCAGGTACATCACCATCACCCGGTCGCTCACGTTCTTCACCACGGCCAGATCGTGGCTGATGAACAACATCGTCAACCCGAAGGTGTCGCGGAGTTCGCCAAGCAGGTTGAGGATCTGTGCCTGAACCGAAACATCGAGCGCCGATACCGGCTCATCGAGAATCAGCACTTCTGGGTCGAGTACCAACGCCCGCGCGATGCAGATGCGCTGGCACTGGCCGCCGGAGAACTCGTGAGCTCGCCGCTGACCAACGTCGTCGCCGGTAAGGCCGACCGCTTCGAGGATCTCGGCAACCCGTTCCTCGCTGAAGTCGCCACCTTTGCCGCCCCAGATATCGAGGCCTTCGCGCACGATATCGCGCACCCGGCGGCTGGGATTGAGCGACGACACGGGGTCCTGGAAGATCATCTGCATCTTCTGGCGCCGTTTGCGGAGCTGGTCGCCCGACAGGGTGGTGAGGTCGCTACCGGACAGCTCGATCGAGCCCGATGTGGCCTTCTCGAGCTGCATCACCGCCCGACCGGTGGTGGTCTTGCCGCAACCAGACTCGCCGACGATGCCGAGTGTTTCGCCTCGCACCAGGTCGAAGCTGACTCCGGACACCGCATGCACCACCGCACCCCGGGGGCCCGGAAACTCCACGACCAGGTCGGTGACGCTCAGTACGGCGCCGTCACGAAGGTGCTCGGTTCCGCTACCGGCCATCGGTAGCCCCCGATCCGACGGTGATGGACTCGGCGGGGAAGTGGCAGCGGTACTCGTGGCGCCCCTCACCCGAAACCTGCGGGGCCTTGTTTCGGCAAAGCTCCTGCGCTGCTGGGCACCGGTCTGCGAATCGGCAGCCGTCGGGGAGGTCGATAAGAGGAGGCGGCGTGCCTTCGATAGTGGTGAGGACCGAGTGGCTCGGCAGGTTGAGGTCGGGCATCGACTGCATGAGCGCCACGGTGTAGCGGTGCTTTGGGTTGGCGAAGATCTGTTCGGTCGTGCCGGATTCGACCACCTGCCCGGCGTAGACGATCGCGACCCGATCGGTAAAGCCTCGAACCACGGCCAGGTCGTGGGTTACCAGCACCATCGCCATCTGGGCCGAGCGTTGGAGGCCCGACAGCAGTCGCAAAATCTGGTCCTGGACGGTCACGTCGAGCGCCGTTGTCGGTTCGTCGGCCAGAAGCAGACTTGGCTCGTTGGCCAGCGCGATGGCAATGGTGACCCGTTGACGCATCCCTCCCGACAACTGATGTGGGTACTCGCGCAGCCGTTGCTCGGGAGCCGGAATCCCCACCAGGTTCATCAGCTCCAGCGCACGCGCCCGCGCATCGTCTTTCGACATTCCCCGATGCACGGTCATCGGTTCGGTGATCTGGGCCTCAATGCGGCGCACCGGGTTGAGTGCGGTCAGCGGATTCTGCGACACCATGCCGATCTCGGTACCGAGGACCCGCTTGATCTCCTCATCGTCGGCTCGGAACATGTCGGTATCGTTCACCCGCACCGTTCCGCTTCGGGTCACATCGGCCAGCGCGAAGGCGCCCACGATCGAGCGCAGGATCATGGTCTTGCCTGAGCCGGACTCGCCAACGATTCCCAACGCTTCGCCTGGCTGGACGTCGAGCGTCACACCATCGACCGCCCGAACGTCACCGGTCTCGGTGTGCAGGGTGGTGCTGAGGTCGGCGATGCTCAACGTCGCCGAGCCATGTGCAGCGGGAAGGTCGGCCAGCGCTGTGGCAGCAGAACCGGTAGCCGTATTGCGTCGAGTCGCTACTTCTCGGGGTGAATACAGCGTGCGAATTCCGTCGCCCACCAGGTTGAACGCCAGAATGGTGAGGAACATCACCGTCGCTGGAACGAGCGACACGTGCGGGTTGGTACGGATTTCGCCTGCGCCGTCGGCGATGAGCTTGCCCCAGGTCTCCTGGTCGAGTGACAGGCCCAAAAAGGCCAGCGCGCCCTCGGTGATGATGACCAGGGCGAAGCCGAGAAACGCGAACGCCAGAACCGGCATGACGATGTTGGGCGCCAGCTCCTTGATGATGACCCGGGAGCGGTTTGCGCCCATGGCGACTGCGGCGTCGACAAACTCTCGTTCCGAAAGCGCCAACGATGCGCCACGAACGATACGGGCGTATGTGGGGATGCTGGTGACGCTAAAGAGAATCACAAACACCCAGAGGCTGTTGCCGAAGGTGGCTCGCACGGCGATAAGCAGCACCAGGCCGGGAAATGCCAGGGCGATGTCGATCAGCGTGGTCGAGACGCCATCGACCGTGCCCCGAAGGTAGCCCGCCGTGAGGCCGATCATGGTTCCGATGGTTGCCGCCACCACCGTGACGATCAGGCCGAGCAGGAGGGCAGGCCGAACACCGGACACGACCAGCGCGAACAGGTCGCGGCCCTGACCATCGCCGCCGAACCAGGCATTCGCGCCGGGGCGTTCGAACCGCTCGACCTCGCGGGTCCGGATGCCGAGTTCGAGCGGATCGCGAAAGGGCAGCAGGTCGCCGAAGATCGCCAGGAACACCAAAATGATGATCCAGGCCACCGAAAGCCACATCGCCATGCCGAGTCGTCGACTACGCATCGCGGATCCGGGGGTCGACGCGCGAGTACAGAAGATCGACGATGAAGTTCAAGACCACGTAACTCACGGTGAGGAGCGCCACGATGGCCGCCACCACAGCAAAGTCCTCGAGTACCACGGAGAAGATCACCAGACGCCCCATGCCGTTGATGGCAAACAGCACCTCGACGATGAACACGCCGCCGATAAGGCCGGCAATCTGAAGACCGGCGGCCGTCATGAAGTTGAGCGACGAGGGGCGCAACACATGGCGCCACATGATGCGTCGATCGGAGAGTCCGCGGGCCTGGGCCAGCATGACGTAATCCTGTTGCAGGGTGTCGATCATGTCGGTGCGCAGCAGTCGCAGGTACACCGCCACGAGATTGAGCGCCAGGGTCAGCGACGGCAGAAACATCTGGTGCAGGTTGCCAAGAGGGTCCGAGAAGATGCTGGGGAGGTCGTCGACGATGGTAGGGAACCACCCGAGCTGCACGCCGAAGAAGAACGCCAGGTAGATGCCCAGTACGAACGCCGGTAGTGCGAGCAGCCCAAAGGCGCCGCCTGAAGCGAGCTTGTCGATCCAGCCTCCGGGTCTCCTGGCTGACGCGATGGCCAGTGGCACCGAGATCCCGATGGCCATGATTTCGGCCAGGACGATGAGCTGCACGGTGTTGGGAAGCGCATCGCTGATGAGATCCCAACTGCTGAAACCTTCGAGAACAACCGAATCCCCGAAGTCCAACCGAAGCGCGTCACCCAACCAATTGCCGTAACGGATGATGAGGGGATCGTCGAGACCCAGATCGGCGCGGATCTCGGCGAGGGCCTCGGGTGTTGCGTTCAGGCCTGCTCGGGCCGCGACCGGGTCGCCGGGCGCGCGGTCGAGCAGGAAAAACGTGAAGAACGTGACAACCACAAACACCAGGATGAGCCGGGCAAACCGCTTGAGGACACGCATGGTGTTAACGACCGAGGGGTATCGCAGGGCTACTGCTCAAGCCACACGCCATTCCAGGCAAAGAAGCTGCCGTTGGTCATGCCGATCCCGGGGTTGCCGCTGGGCAGCTCGCCCTTGGCGCCAATGCCGTGCAGTGTTGGGATGGTGACCGCCGATTCGATGCCGTTGAGGTGATCGAGCCAGATCATCGGCAGCTCTTCGGCCAGCGCTTCCTGGAACAGGGTGTAGCCGGCCAGACGGGCCGCGGGGTCCTCGTTGTTGCGCCCGATATCGAGGCCTTCATCGATCTGTTCGCTCACCAGGTTCGACCAGTTGAGGATTCCGCCGCTGGAGTGGAAGAACTGATAGAGGCTGTCGGGGTCGGGGCCACCGAACTGGATCCAGAAGATTGCTTCGAACGCGTCGGTGACGCCGGTAATCGCCGACTGGCCGAGTCCGATTTCCGATCGGGTGACGTCGATGCCGGCGTCATTCCAGAAGGAGATGGCAAGATCGATGGTCTCGACGACGGCTGGGTTCGGTTCGTGGGACATCGTGAATTCGATTGGCCCGTTCTCGGCTTCGTACTCAGCGACCAAAGCAGCGGCGCGTTCGGGGTCAAAGTCGGGGTAGTCGGTGGGGGCGAACCATTGCGAGGACGGGTGAATCGGGCCATCGGCTGGGCGGGTGAGGCCCGAGCGGAACGTATCGATGATGAACTGACGGTCGAGGCCATAGGCCATGGCCTGACGCACCCGTAGGTCGTCGAAGGGCGGGTTCGCGGTGTTGAGGACAAAGAGCACCTCGTTTGCGCCGGCTTCGCCGATCCACACGTCGGCGTTGTCGTCTTCGAGGAAGTCCAGAATGTCCTCGTCGCCGGGGCTGATGTACCCCTCGATATCCCCTGCGTCGAATGCCTGGCGCTTCACGGTTTGCTCGACGAGAAACTTGAAGTTGATGGCGTCGAGATACGGCAGGCCCTCCTGCCAATAGTTCGGGTTCCGCACGACCCGAGCGCCATCGTTGGGCGTCCAGCTTTCCAGCATGAACGGGCCCGTGCCGGTGAAGGTGTCGTTGTTGCCGATCGTCGATGGCGACACCATCCAGCCGGGCTGGTTGACGAGCGAGAACGGGAAGGTCGCCCAAGGCGCCGACATACTGACTTCGACGTTGAGGTCATCGACGACCGCGATGTCGGTAACCGAGGCGAACGTGAACCCGGCGGTTGGGCTGTCCTTGAAGGCCTGAAGGTTGGCGGCGACCGCCGGGCCGTCGACCGGTTCACCGTCGTGAAAGGTTGGCCCGTCGCGCAGGGTGATGGTCCACGCGGTGAAGTCGTCGTTGGGGGTGATCGCCTCGGCGAGGAAGGGTTCCCACTGTCCCTGGTCATTCAGGCCGGCGAGGGGGTCGGTGAGTGCTCCGATGACCCGGATCGACCCCGGTGCGACCGCTCCCGTGGTGTCGAAGCCCGTACCGTCGTTAGTGAGGCCCCAGGTGATCTCGCCTCCTGCGACCGGATCGCCCGCGGCGGCTGCGCCACCTTCGCCCGAGCTGGTGATCTGCTCCTCGTCTTCGAGGGGCGCGATGTCATCGCTGGCCGGGGTGTCGGGGGCGGTTTCGGCTTCCTCGGCGCCGCCACCGTCACCGGTGTCGTCACCTGTGTCTTCAGCGGTGGCATCGGTGGGCTCGGCTGTCTCTGCATCGTCACTCGTTCCCCCGCAGGCTGCCGCGATGAGCGCGAGAACGGTTAGTGCCAACCAAAGGCGCTTCAACATCGGATGTCCCCCTGTTACGTCGGTCACATGTCTACTTCTTGGTGGCGAAGGCACCCAAACGCAGTTCAGCGCGTTCTGGAGGCGGTCTACTATCGGGAAATGAGTCCGACCCCTTCGAACCCCTTGAGCAACGACGACATCGCCACTTCGGCAACCCAGATCGCTGCCGCACGCGCATCCCAAAG
>CAZGVQ010000198.1:2574-6957 GCA_964529355.1 uncultured Acidimicrobiales bacterium | reverse complement strand
ATCTGGGCTCGGCTGACTTTGGTGCCGCCGACCTTCTCGCCGTTCTCACGGAACCGGAACTGGGTCTTGGGGGCAAGCGAGTTGCTGGCCTTCGCGACGAGTCCGGTGCGGGCGTAGAGGTTGTGGGGTGCGCTGCGGGTGTTGACCCGGCGAAGGGTTTGCGGGCAGGTCGCCTCGCTCACCTCATCGATGTCGGTCTGGCGGATGAGGTCGACAAAGGTGCTGTTGCCACCGGAGTAGAGAAACGCCGGGGTTCGAAGTGTGGTGACCACTGCGACGTCGGTGGAACGAACGGATCGCACGGGGCCGGCGACCGAGGTCTGACTTTGGAAGATCCCGAGGAAGCGGGTGATGCCACCTTCGACCTGTTCTTCGATGACGATGTCAGCCTTATGCAAGCCGGTCTGGGGGCGGGCCCGAACCGAGTTGGAGACCTTCACGACCACGGCCGGGTCATCGGCCCGTTTGGTTTTGAGGCCGGTGAGTGGCGACCGGCCCTCTTCGACTCGCGGTGGCTGGGCTGCCTGGGGGAGTACCACCTGGGCTTCGGGGTCGAGATTCCCGACGAAGCCCGTGTATCCCGGGTGTGGTCGGTTGTTGCCGTTTACGACCGCGTGCGGGCTTGCGTCGGAGTCAAAGGACTTGAGTGTCCTGGTGGAAGCGGCGGGCGAGGTCGAGATGCTGATGGCCGATGCGGCCGGACATTCATAGGGCACCGCGTCGCGTGCTGCATCCTCGGCTGCTTTTTCTTCGGCGGCCGCCTTGCGGGCGCGGCATCGCGTTTTCTCATCGCCCTTCTTGGCCCGACAGTTGAAGTCCCGATCGAGCGCCTGATCGGTGGCATCGGGGACTGTGGGTTCGGCCGATTCGGCGAGTGCGGGCAAGGAGCCGAGCAGGAGAAGAACCGCCGACAACGCCACGAGCGTGGTGGTGAGAAGTGCGGTGAGCGAAATCGTTCGTGCCGCCGGGCGGGGAGAGAACTGCTGTGAAATCACACCCGCGGTTATACAGGCCGCATTCGTGCTGGAGCGAGTCGGATCAGCGGTACTCGGCTACCGGCGGGGTCTGGGGGCCCAGTGTGTCGAGAAGCCAGAAGTCATAGAGCTCCTGCCACGATCCGTCCTCGCGAGCCTGCTCGAGCACGCTGTTCACGAACTGCGTGAACTCGGGAAACTGCTGAGGGCTCCCGATGCCGTATGGCTCTTCGGAGAACAGATCGCCGACGACGACGGCGAAGGGATCCTGCACGGCGAGCCCGGCCAGGATGGTGTCATCGGTGGAGATGCCTTCGATCCGGCCCTGCTGGAACAGCACCAGACAATCGGTCCAGCCGGCGACTCCCACCGACTGAACAGGAAAGTCATCGAGCGCCTCGATGGAGGTGGTGCCGTCGGCGGCACAAACGGTCTGGTCACTGGTCATGTCTTCGATGCGGGTGATGCCGGAGTCTTCGCTTACCAGCACCTTCTGCCCGGACTCGTAGTACACGCTCGAGAAATCGATCTGACCCCACCGACTGCAGGTGATGGTCATCGTCTTGACGACGATGTCGAAATCGTCGCTGACCAACCCGGGGATACGTTGGGCGCTGGTGATGGGGATGAGTTCGACTCTCCCGTCGGCGGCGGCGTCTCCGCCGAAGATCGCGTCGGCCACCAGGTTGCCGATTTCGACATCGAAGCCTTCGATCTCACCGGACTTGGGATTGAGGAACCCAAACAGCAGGGTGTCCAGAGCGACGCCGATTCGCAGCGTTCCGCTGTCCTGAATGGCGGCCATGCGCGACCCGGCGGGCATGGCACCCGGGGTGGGAAGCGGCTCGGTTGGTTGGATGCTCGGCCGGGCGTTGTCGGGGTTGCAGTCGGGGTCGGGGGCCACGTCGGCGGTCGCGCCTGCGCTTTCGGTTGCTGTTTCGACCTCGGGTGAGGAATCGAACGGGACGTCGGAGCTCACCGTGCACGCTCCGGCCAGGAGGGCAAGTGCAATCAACAGCGCCGGAAGGGCCTTCTTCGAGGAGCGCATCAGCGGTACTCGTTAATGCGGGACTGGATCCCGAGGAACGACAGCACGGCCGCGGCGATGGTCAACGCCAGAGAACCAAAGGTGAGGAAGTCGGTGGCGCTGTGCGCGGCGTCCATGCTGGACACGAATTGGGCCTGGCTTTGCTCGAGCCGGTCGACGATTGCGTCGTCGACTTCATCGAATTCGACGGTTGATGCCCCCAACGCCAGCTGTTCGGCCGCGGTTCGATCGCCCGTTTCAACGGCTTCGATGATCTGGCCGTGGACCGCGAGATACTCGCTCCATTCATCCTGGGGTAGTTGGAACGAGCTGCCGCCGGTATCGGTTGCGCGAATAATTGCGTCGGTGGTGCGCGATGCCTCGGCGTCGAAGTCGGCGGTGGTCTCGCCACCGCGGGCGATGAGGAATCGGGACTCCGCCGCCTTGGCTCGGAAGGCCAGCGCTCGTGCGTCGACAAACTCTCGTACGGTGCGGTACGAGTCGTCCCGTGCGTCGGAAGAGTTGAGGGCTTGGGTTGCGAAAGCAAAGGTGAGCCACAGCGCGAGGATGAGCGAAATAATCGTCGCGATGACCAGGGGCGGGTTGAATCGTCGATGGAACTTTCCGGCGATATAGCTCTGCGTGCGAAGTAGCGCGATGGTGAGAAACACCGCCAGAGCGACGGCCACAATCGGTAGCAGTATCTGGGGTCCGATAAGGGCCTGGACGTCGCTGCGGTACTGCTGAGACTGGTTGTTCGCCACCAGATCGGTGAGCGGATAAACCTCGTTGGTGAGCAGGTCGGACGCGTTGGTGAGATAGGCAGCGCCGACGGGAAAGCCCTGGCGGTTGTTGACGCGTGCGGTCTCGATGAGGCCCGAGTACTCCGACACGGTCTGCTGGATCGTGACGACCGCAGCGGCCGACTCATCGTCGCCGGCTACCAGTGCAGCGAGTTGGGAGAGCGATGCTTCAGCGTCGGCGATGGCCGCTTCGTAGCGAAGTCGTTGGTCGGCGTTCTCGATGCCTCCTGCAAGAAACGCAGTGGCGGCCGAAGCGTCGGCCTCGGCAAGGCTGGCCTGTACTTCGCGTGCGACCAGGATTGAGGGTTCGTCGACGGTGCGGATGCGGTCGGTGGTGGTTGCCCGGTCGCTCACCACGATGCTGGCGACGATGCCGGCAGCCACCGCCAATGCGAGAATCACCAGCGAAAGAAAACGGAGCCGGGCCGGGGTGTTGTTTGAGGTCAGGTTCAGCGATTGTTTCAGCGATGGACTCAGGCCCGGCATATCGGGCAGTACCTTGAACGGGTCCTCGGTGGGCTGGTTCGCTACGGCCATTGAAGATCCAACTTACTCGGCGAGTTGTCGGACCGCCTCCCAGACATCTTCCTCGACCAGTACTGCGTTCACCGGAGGGTCGGCTGGGTCAGCGCCCTGACCGGGGAGTCGGGCGCCCGGTTGTTCGGCGATCGACGCAGCCAGCGAGGCCAGGTGTTGATAGAAGCCGTCGTCGCTGTACGCCGACGGATCGATGACGATATAGAACTGGCCAAGATCGTGAGGGGGTCCCTCGGGCGCCTTGAGCGGTGGCACGTCGACGCTGAGGTTGGTGCCGGTGAGGGCCGCGGCGAGCACTTCGACCATCAACGCGATGCCGTACCCCTTGTACCCGCCCGACGAAACCAGCGAGCCGGCCAACGCGGCCTCGGGGTCGGTGGTGGGATTGCCCTCGGCATCGACCGCCCAGCCGAGCGGGATATCGTCGCCCGCCGCTTTGGCCATGGTGATCTTGCCCAGCGCAACGGCGCTGGTACTGAAATCGAACTGGAACGCCACGCCGCCGTTTCCGTCGGGGACGGCCATGGCGATGGGGTTGGTGCCAAGCACCGCTTTGGAACCGCCCGGCGGAGCCACACGAGGGGTGGCGTTGGTGGCGCCGATGGCCAGCATGCCGGCCTGGGCCAGCTGTTCGGTGAAGTAGCCGAGCGAGGTGCAGGTGTGGGTGTGTTCGAGCGCGAACCCACAGATGCCGTTGGTCTTGGCTGCCTCCACGGCGGCCGGGAATCCGGCGGCGAAGGCCGCCTGAGCGAACCCCATCTTGCCGTCGACTCGTACGGCTCCGGGGCGAGGTGCGGTGACCACCGGATCGACGGTGCCCTGGACCCGACCGGTCTGAAGCTGGGTGCAGTAGCTGTCGAGGTAATAGAGCCCACAGATCTTGTTGCCGTTGGACTCGGCGACCCGCACGGCGTGGGCAACCTGGTTGGCGACGTCGGCCTCGGCGCCGGCCTTGGTGAGCGCGGCAGCGGTGGTCGCTTCGATGTCGTCAAGCGCGACCGAGATCACCGACGGTTCAGACGAGGCAGAGGAGGCAGAGGAG
>CAZGVQ010000198.1:0-2474 GCA_964529355.1 uncultured Acidimicrobiales bacterium | reverse complement strand
AAAGCCTTTCTCAGATCAACGGACGAGAGCGACACTACGCAGACTTTCTGGCAAGCTCTCGCACGGGGAGCAAACTTGCGCATGGGAAGCGAAGTCGCCACGCCAGCCGCTCCTAGCTGGCGGCGGCGATTGCCGCGTCGCGCTGCGCGTGCTTGATGGAATGCAGGATGTAGTGACCGGCCACCACCCAGAGCTGCACCGCTTCGGCCACAAGCAGATTGAAGTTGCGCAGGACGATGACGAACAGGCCTACCTGAAGCACGAGAAGCGCCGCAGCGATGGCGATGCGCCGTCCGGTGATGGGCACTCGTGCGCCCGTGGTGCCCTCCAGGTCCTTGGGGAGAAACCAGGCAACGGTGAACATCGTGACCGCGAAGAAGGCCGTGGCGAACGCTCCGTGAAGAGCCGTGAAGTCGTCGTGATCGAAGAAGACCAGACCGGCTTGGGAGATGCCGGCCAGCGCGTTCCAGACATGTTCCGCCCGCACGACTGCGTTGGTGATGAACATGAACGCAGCCACCGTCATGGGCATGTAGAACACCGGCTCGAAGCTCAGGTCGTGAAACGCACTGATGCTGTCGCGGCATCCGGCGCCCGAATTCGGGCCGCATTCCCCGGTGAGCGGCGTGTTGTCGCCGACCGCGACAAACAAACACGGAATGCCCATGAGGAGCAGGGCGAGGATCTGCTCGAACCGGGTGAAGCGGCCGAGCCGCCGACGGAAGAACTCGACGCCTCGGTTCCCCAGTTCGGGGAGGGCGTCGCTGACCCGCTGCATCGTCTGCATACGGCTCCACCCTATCTGTGAGCCTCAATCGGGTTCTGTTATGTTCGGGCGATTCGCACCGGGGAATCCGTCGGTGTTTGTGACGAGGAAGATTCCCAATGAGCGACAACTCCCGCAGATATCTCACCACGCTGTTCGGCTTGGACGCCGTTGTTCGCCGGGTGGCCGGCACCGGGGCGGGCTGGGACGCGACGGCCCCTTGCGAGGGGTGGACGGCTGCCGATGTGGTGGGGCACAACATCGCGATGAACCACATGATTGCCGGACTGGCCAAGGGGCAGGGCTCCAAGGGTGCCGCCGACATGGTGCCAGCGGACCCCGAGGCCGAGTGGCAGGAATCGTTCGAGCAGGTATTCGCTGCGCTGGATTCCGAGGGGGCGCTGCAGACGGTGACCATGACGCCATGGGGTGAGTTGCCGGTCGACAAGTTCCTGGGCTTCGTTTGGGTCGACCCGCTGATTCATTCGTGGGATCTCGCGATGGCAACCGGTCAGGACCCGGCGCTCGACGCTGATCTTGTGGCCGCAGCGTCGGCTCGACTCGAACGGGCCGGCGAGTCACTGGTGAGTCCCGGTCGGTTCAAGGCGGCGGCGCCAATCAACGCCGAAATGTCACCGGTCGACAAGCTTGTATCGCTCAGCGGCCGTGACGCCGCATGGACGCCTTGACGACCATCCACCCACGACTCCTCCTCCCCACCCAAACCCCGAACTGGCGACGTATATGGCTGCCCCAGCAGCCATATACGCCACCAGTTCGGTGATTTAGCGGATTACCGATTGTCGGGCGGTGACGGTGACGTCGAGTTCGGTGGCTTCGCTGGTGAGCGTCTCGAAGTAGGTCGGCGGCTGCGATTGGGTTTCGATAAAGATGTCGTAGGTCACCGTGGTGGCGACCAGGTAGGTGCCGCCGGGAGATGCTTCGTTGTTGGACGAGAACTGATACGAGTACCGGGCGCAGTCTGGCCGCTGGGTCTCGACCGGTCGCTCTGGGTCGAACGCGGCCTGGGCGGTGGTGCATTCGAACACCGAACCCGGCTCGCCGTCGCCCATGTCGAAGCTGATGCTCGATGCCTGGGTGGTGGCGATGGCCCAGAACGCACCGGCTGTGGCCTTGATCGGTTCGGCCGAGGGAAGTTCGGGATTGTCGCCGTCCGCCGCGCCGACATTCGCGAACCAGGTTTCGAAACCCACCACGAGGTCCTCGGGTGGGGGACTGGTGGTGATCTCAGGACCGGGAAGGTCGAGGCGGCGGGCCTGCTCGACCGCGCGCTGTACATCGGGCGCTGTGACGATACGCCCGTCGGTCGGGTCGGCCGGATCCCACACGATCAGATCGGGCGTACCAAACACAAAGTCGCCATCGGGCGCCGAAGCCAGATGACACTGGATGCCGTACACGACACCTTCGATGAGGCCGTCGGCCGGATCACGCGAAAATCCGGGGAGGCCCGAGTACCCGGGAAGACTGTTCACGCCAACGAGTTCGCAGATATAGCGAGGCCCACTGCTGGTATCGCCGCCCGGCTGAGCACTGGTCGAGATCTTGATAGAAGTCCGATACCCAGCAAACGCCACACCACCACTCCGACCCCCAGACTCACCACCAGGGTCTGGAGTTTCTCTTCCACCCCGGTCATCGGCGACAGCGGGCGCGGCAAGGCTTAGGCCAAGAGAGATCACAAGAG
>CAZGVQ010000197.1:0-6970 GCA_964529355.1 uncultured Acidimicrobiales bacterium | reverse complement strand
TGACGGCATCTGGAAACTCCGGCCCGCCACACCCAACGAAACAGCCCCACAACGAACCAAGAACACTTCAGCAACAACGCCCAGAAATCCGCCCGGCGGCGGAACCGGACCCCAGCTGGAATAGCCCCATGTCTCCCCCACTTGCCGAAAACCAAGAAGTGCCCCCGTCCTTTGCGGACGGAGGCACTCCTGACTACTTAAGTATTACTTGCTTGGGGATTACCCCGGGGTGCGCCTTAGCGAGCACCAACCGAGATGATTCCCTGGGTGTCAATCTCAGGAAGTTCGCCGGTGACTTCCTGGACCAGCGACAGCGAACCGTCGTGGTCGATTGCGTAGACACCAATGTTTCCGGAGAGACCCTCAAGCTGGTAGAGGAACTCGCCGCTTGGGTTCACGTCGAGGTCGATGAATCCGTCGGTGCGACCAAAGGCGGTCGGTCCGTCGATTACTTCACCCTCGGTTTCGAACGCCGAGGTACCAGCGGCCGCAATGGTATCGAGCACGGTGACCGTGCCGTCATCCTCAAGGTAGAGGCTGCTGATGGTGGCGTTGATGGCGTTGGACACATAGAAGGTCCGACCATCGACACCAAAGTCAATCCAGCAAGCGGTGAGCTGCTGGCCGTTGGCTGCATGCTCGTTGTCTGCGGCTGGATCGCCAGAGGTGAGCGCAAAGTCAGCTTCGGTGATGTTGAGCTTTCCGGTCGAGCTGATCTCGTACACGGTTACCGAACCGGCCTGGAGGGCCGGGAATGCTGGCGGTGCACCCTCGGAGTTGAACTCGCGAGCCTCGGTGACAACGACGTACTCGCTGCCATCGATGGTTGCGATGTCAAAGTCGATGGCACTTGGAAGGTTACGACCCTCTTCGTTTCCACGAAGCGTGGGGGTACCGGTGTCCGACAGCACAAGGCGGCCGCTGCGCAGCACCTTGAATGCGTAGATCGAAGCCTCGGCGTTCTCGCCCGGCAGTGCTGCCGAGCCAGAGGTGATCGAGGAAACAATGACGCGGTCGCCATCGGTGGTGAAGCCGATGTTTGCCGGACGGTTGTCCAGGTCAGCCGAGTAACCGGTTGCAGCAAGCTCGCCGGTAGCCGAAAGGGAGAAGCCAACAACGTTGCCTTCATCATTGGGCTCCGCACGAGGCGTGTTCGGGTCGCCGAGGGCGAGTCCGTCACGGTCGATGTTGGTCACGAAGACGAGACCATTGTCGACAGCAATACTGTTCGGACCAACGCCGCCGGAAGCGACCTCGCTCACGAGGGTCAGGCTGAAGTCGTCGTTGATGGCGAACGAGGAAATCGTGTCGCTACCAGCGTTGACGGCAAGCAGGAACTTCTCGTCTTCGGTGACGACGACCGAGTCGGCCGAGATGAGTGGGTCGAGACCCTCTCCACCGTCAAACTCGGTCGAACCTTGACCGCCGGTGGCGAAGTTGCCAAGCGGCGTCAGGGTGCCGTCAGCGGACTGACCGAAGGCGGCAATCTCGTTGGCGTCGAGTCCGTTGGTACCGACATAGACGGCACCTTCGAAGGTCGGTGCAGGAACAACGTCGATGGTGATGCGGGCAACCGCTTCGCCTTCTTCGATGTAGCCGCCACCGTCAGAACCAATGGTGGTTCCAGCAGCGGTCTGAAGACCAACGAGGTTCTCGAAGCGGTCCGGGTGGATCGCAACGGTGCCGGTTGGGTCATCGGTGGACTCGCCAGAGCCCTGACCGTCGAAGCCGAGCGAGAAGCCAGCGGCTCCCTGACCGGTGTTGACCTCGGTGCCGGAGTCATAGATCTCCGAGCCGATGATGTCGATGGTGACCGGGCCGGTGAAGGCACCGTTCTCGTCGAACAGCTGGTAAGCGGCTGGATCGTCGTTACCGAAGAAACCGTCGTTGGACGGAATGATCATCGAGGCAAACGATACGTACGGGTACGCAGCTGGGTTAATGATCTCGATCGCACCGGTCACGACTGCGCCGGGGCCGATGGGACCATCATGAACGGTGGTCTGGAGACGACCACGGGCTTCAAACTCTTCGCTCAGCGGAGCGGTGTCACCCGTCTCGGCGAGGATCTCAAGACCCTCCGAAGCGCGCTCGCCGCCTTCGAAGAGATCGAAGTCGCCGTTGTGGAGTCCGGTCCATACGGGGGTGAAGAAGAAACCGTCAGCTGGCTGAAGGTTCTCGACCGTGAACTGTACGAGTCCGGTGGCCGGAGCTGGAGCAGCGGTTGCACCCGTTGCAACAAGCGTCCAAACGCTGCCAGCGCCGTTCTTGTTTGCGGCGGTGCGGACGTTGTAGTCCGGTCCTGCCTCGCCATAGAGGTAGCGGTCGTACTCGAGGTTGGCGATGAAGTAGTTGCCATCACCAGCATCGCTGAGAACCCAGCGGCCCTCGGTGCGAGCAAGGTCGTCAAGTTCGTCGACGTTGAAGTCCTGGTTGCGGCCATCAGCGTCGAGGAAGTTAAGCGTCGAGGTCGAACGGAAGTACAGGGCGCCGTCGTCGGCAATGACTTCCCACTCGGAAGCAACCGATGCGTCGCCGGTGAGGGCAACGTTGTTGCCATCAGCGTCGACGTACAGGCCGAGTTCGGTGTTGACGAGTTGGTACGTTCCCTGGACCGTCGGCCCGGAAGTGTCATCGTTTTGGGCAACGGCTGGCGAAATCGCCAACATGCTGATGATCAGCATTGCTACTAAGGCCACGAGAGGCACGCGTTGGCGCCTCGCGTTCCTAGAGGGGTTGGTCTCTTGACTCATAGATGGATTTCTCCGTGTGATTCTGGGTTGTCCCGTTTGAACTGAATGTTCGTCGGAGAAACTAAGTCAATGACGATGCTATGTGCCCAAAAGCACAAAAAAAACAAAGAAATTCACAAACATGCAGGTCAGCGGCCTTCAAATGTCGTTCGACTCTGCGCTGGGTGACTACAAATTTGCTCCAACCTCAGCTAGGGGCCGTGGGCTTTTGGCCTCGGCGCGCGCAAGTGGGGCGCCGCTACCGCGACGCCCCACTTGTGAAGACTCTTACGTTGGTCGTTGAGTTGTTAGCGGTCCCCGAGGCGGCGTCCGGCCCGGGTTGCGCCGATACCTGCTCCGAGAAGTACCACACCGAGTCCAACCATGATCGGAGTCTCTACACCGGTCTGGGCGAGGTCAGCGTCGGCTGGCTCCTCGGCGGGTGCTGCTTCTTCGGCAGCTGCATCGCCGCCGCCGACAACAACATCGACTGCGGAGGCGATGGTCTGGGCAGCATCACCGAACCCGACGACGGTCCCGCCATCGGGAACATCGAGGGTGATGTCGGCCGAGAAGTTTCCGTCGGCGTCAACCGTCACCGGAACAAGGGCGCCCGTGTCGCAAACATCAGCAGTTGGAGCCGCAATCCACTCTTCGGCGCTGCCAGCGTCGGCGCACGGGAACATGAATCCAGCAAGGTCAGCAGGAAAACCCGACCCGGTAATGGTGACGGTGTTCTCGCCAGCGGCAGCTACCGGGTCGGCGGCAAGCGTCGGCCCCTGGGCAAACGCCGGCGATGCGCCG
The DNA here is from genome assembly GCA_964529355.1 of uncultured Acidimicrobiales bacterium. Lineage (GTDB taxonomy): Bacteria > Actinomycetota > Acidimicrobiia > Acidimicrobiales > SHLQ01 > CALLQB01. The sequence continues at coordinate 3,434 of CAZGVQ010000197.1, read as the reverse complement.
AACAAAGCAAAGGTGGCAACCAACAGGGCTGCGACAAAGGTACGGATGGTGAGTTTCATGTAGTTGTTCCCCTAAAGAGTTAAAGAGAAGGTGGAACGGACCGTGAGGTAGCCGTTCGCCAGCGAAGCCACCGGAACTGCCGGTGCGACATAAAACGTAGCGCAAAGCACCTGAAGGCCGAAGCCAGCGGTCGCCAAAACCACGAAGTGCCACGCGCAGGGCGTGGCACTTCTTGAGGCTCCGGGGGTGGGGCTCGAACCCACGACAATTCGATTAACAGTCGAACGCTCTGCCAGCTGAGCTACCCCGGAAGGTCAGCCGCAAATGATAGCAGCGCATGCCGCCAACTCCATCAGCTGGCCGAGGATTTGGGCGCTGCCGAACAAGCCCCGACTTCAGGCCCCGTCGAGGTAATCCCGAAGCTTTTCGCTGCGAAGCGGGTGACGCAGCTTGGCGAGGGTCTTTGACTCGATCTGGCGAATCCGCTCGCGGGTAACGCCGAACTGCTTGCCCACTTCTTCCAGGGTTCGGGGGCGGCCATCGTCGAGGCCAAACCGCAGCCGCACGACCTCCTTCTCGCGATCGGTGAGATCGTCGAGCGCCTCGAGCACCGCCTCGCCAAGCATGTGGCGGGCCGCAGCGTCGGCGGGCTTGACCGCCTGGTCGTCTTCGATGAAGTCGGCCAGGTACGTGTCGTTCTCATCGCCCACCGGGGTGTCGAGCGAGAGCAGGTCCATCGAGATGCGCTTGATCTCACGAATGCGATCGACGGGGAGATCGCACCGCTCGGACAGCTCTTCGTTGGTGGGCTCGCGCTCGAGCTCGGAGAGCATCTGGCGTTGCATGCGCTTTACCCGGTTGATCGACTCGACCATATGCACCGGGATCCGGATGGTTCGGGCCTGATCGGCGATGGCACGCGTGATGGCCTGACGAATCCACCACGTTGCGTACGTGGAGAATTTGAAGCCTTTCTTGTGGTCGAACTTCTCGACCGCGCGCATCAGGCCCAGGTTTCCCTCCTGGATCAGGTCGAGCAGAAGCAATCCCCGACCCACATACCGTTTGGCGATTGAAACCACCAGCCGCAGGTTGGCCTGCGTGAGCTCCTCGCGTGCCTTCTCACCATCGCGCTGCGAGCGCCGGAGGCGGGCCCGCTCGATGGGTTCGAGATTGGTGAGCCGCCCCGAAGCAGCAAGGTCGGCGAGCACCTGTTCGGATTCGAGCCCGGACTCAATGCGTTCGGCCAACCGGACCTCTTCGGGGCCGGTGAGCAGATCGACCCGACCGATCTCTTTGAGATAGCGCCGGGTGGGGTCGGCACCACCCGAGTCGGCCTTGGGTGCGCCTTTGGTGGGGCGAGGCGGAGGGGTTGGAAGGAAGAACGGCTCGTCGTCGATGACTTCGTCGAGGCGAATACCTTCGGCCGCAAGTCGCTTGTTCACCGATTCGAGTAGGGCAGCTGAAAGCTCGACATCCTTGAGAAGCTCGACCACCTCATCGGTGGTGAGCGCGCCCTTGCGCTTCCCCTTCTTCAGTAGCTTGGCCAGCTGACTCTCGGAGATCTCACCGGACTGTGCGAGGTCGTCGAGCATGTCGACCGGGCCGGTCACAGCCGCCCCTCGCCATGTTCGATGAGCCAGGGCAGAAGGTTGTCGACCGCCGAAGGGGCGGTGAACATGTCGCGGAGATCCTGGGTCTGAAGTTTCAGCCAGGCGATGGTCTCGCCGTAGGACGCCGGGTCCGACGACTGACGAGCTTCGACCTGCATGGTGCGCAGCACGCGTCCGGCAGCACGGTCGACAAGCCGGGCAACCAGATCGTCGGCGTCTTCGTTGAGCTCGCCAACCACCAGCGCCCCGATGAGGTCGCCAACATCGGGGTCGCCGAGCGCCACGGCCTCATGCACCGATGAGGTCTCGAGGATTGCATGCAGCGCCTCGCGATGAAGCGCTGACTCGAACAGCACCGGAGCGAGACGCTTGGCGATGAGCTCGCGGTCGTGCAGCAGAAGCCGTAGCGCCTGATCCTCGGTGCTGTTGTAGCGGATCGATGATGCTGCACCGCCGGCCTCGACCGGGGGCGACTGACGCTGGGCTGGCCGGATCTGACGATTGCGCAGTTGTTCGACATCGACCCGGCAGCGGTCAGCGATTGCCATGAGATATTGATCGCGCACCAAACCACTGGGATGCGCCTGCACCAACTCGACCGCGGTCTCCGCAGCTCGTGCCCGACCTTCGGGGGTACGAAGGTCGCCGCGATCGAGCACTCGGTCGACGCGGAATCCGAGGAAGGGTTTGGCGTTGGTGACGGCGGCAACCAGGCCGGCCGGGTCGTTGCGTGCCAGCTCGGCCGGGTCGACGCCCTCGGGCAGCGCGGCCACCGCCACATCGATCTCGTATGCCTGCTCCCACTCATAGAAGCGCTCGGCCGCACTTTGCCCGGCGTCGTCGGCGTCAAAGGCCAGAACCACCCGCTTGGCAAACCGCTTGAGGACCTTGAAGTGCTCTTCGGTGAGCGCGGTGCCACAGGTCGCCACCGCTCGGGGCATGCCGGCCTCGGCAAACCCGATGACGTCGGTGTAGCCCTCGCACACGATTGCCTCGTCGGCCGCAACCATGTCGCTCTTGGACTTGTCGAGGCCGTAGAGCACCCGACTCTTGCTGTAGAGCACACACTCGTCGGAGGTGTTGCGGTACTTGGGTCCCTCGGAGCCGGGAAGTTTCCGGCCACCGAACGCAATGGGGTCGCCGTTGACATCGAAGATCGGAAACAACAGACGAGCCCGGAAAAAGTCCTGTTGCCGATTGCGCCGGTTCACAAACCCAAGCCCGGCCGCCTTGAGGTCCTCGGCGCCCAGCTTGAGCTGACGAGAAAGAAGATCCCACTCGTCGGGCGCCCAGCCAAGCTTGTACTGACGCACGAGATCGCCGTCGTAGCCACGCGACTTGAGATACGCGCGCGCCGGGCCCGCGTCGGGCGCCTTAAGAAGACGCTGGTGGTAGAACTCGACCGCTTCTTCCACCGACTCGACCAAACGGTTTCGACGCTTCCGGCTCTCGCCTTCGTTCTTGTCGGTGTAGCGAAGTGTGACCCCGGCCTTGGTGGCCAGAAACTCGACCGCACCGACGAAGTCGAGGCCATCGAGTTCACGGACGAAGGTGATGGCATCGCCCGACGCCTTACACCCGAAGCAGTGATAGAAGCCTTCCTCGGCATTCACCGAAAACGACGGACTCTTCTCGTTGTGAAACGGACAGAGGCCGGTCCACCGTCGGCCAACTTTGCGAAGCGCGACCCGCTGGCTGATGAGGCCGACCATGTCGGTAGCGTCCCGAACTCGGGCGATGTCCTCGTCAACGATTCCCATTCACCATCGATGGTGAATGGGAATCGTTGACGAGGACATCGCCCGAGTTCGGGACGCTACC
>CAZGVQ010000196.1:0-6981 GCA_964529355.1 uncultured Acidimicrobiales bacterium | reverse complement strand
AAACAGCCGACGATCTCGCCGATGCGGTGCAGTCGGCGAAGCGTGAGGCGTTGAGCGGCTTTGGCGACGAGACGGTGTTCCTCGAGCGCTACGTGGCCTCGAGTCGACACGTCGAGATCCAAGTGCTCGGCGATGCCCACGGCACCGTCGTGCATCTGGGTGAACGGGAGTGTTCGATCCAGCGTCGTCACCAGAAGATCATCGAAGAGTCGCCATCGCCGGTGGTCGACGACGAGATGCGAGCGGCCATGGGCGAGGCGGCGCTGTCGTTGGCTCGCCACATGGGCTACGAGTCGGCCGGCACGGTCGAGTTCCTGGTCGACGACGCCACGAGGGAGTTCTTCTTCCTCGAGGTGAACACCCGCCTGCAGGTCGAACATCCCGTCACCGAGGAGGTCACCGGTATCGATCTCGTGCGAGAGCAGCTCCGGGTCGCCGGTGGTGCCGAACTCGGCTACGGCCAGGACGATATCGACTGGACCGGTTCGGCGATCGAGGTGCGTCTGTACGCCGAGGATCCCGACAATGACTTCCTGCCCGCCACCGGAACGCTGTCGGCGTACCGACCGGCCGATGAACCCTTGGTGCGTTGGGACAGCGGCGTCGAACAGGGCAGCGTCGTCGGCGTCGACTTCGACCCGATGCTCGCCAAGGTCATCGCCCACGGACCCACCCGAACCGAAGCCGCCGGCCGACTGGCACTCGCCCTCGAACGCATGCACCTCGGAGGTGTAGTCACCAACCGCGACTTTCTCGTGGCCACGCTGCGAAACGAGGCGTTCCTGGGCGGCGACACCACCACCGACTTCATCGAACGCGTCGATCCAGCTGGGTCGCAGGCTGCACCCGACACCGCGATGGCGGCAATCGTGGCCACGATGTGGCTGCAGGGCCGCAACCGTGCGGCCGACGATGTGTGGGGCTTCGCCAGGTCGAACTTCCGGCTGGGATCGCACCCACCGCAATACGTCGAGTTCGATACTGCCGGTAGTACTTCCAGCAACAGCGACGACGATGCTGAGCCCCAACGGATCGAGTACTCACTGCGGCGAGCCGGCGGCTTCACGATCGGATCGGGCGAGATCGTGCTGGTGCACGAGTGGACCCCCGACGACGTCGAGGTGGAGATCGACGGTCGGCGTCTTCGCGCTCCGGTGACCGAGGTCGATGGCGTTGTCTACGTGACTCTCGGCCGCACAACCGTGACCCTTCCGCTCAAGCCGCGCTTCACCATCCCAGGTTCGGAGTTGCCCACCGGCGGCCTGATCGCCCCGATGCCGGGGTCGGTCATCGAGCTGCGCTGCAGCGTCGGCGACGTGGTCGAGGCCGGTCAGGTCGTGGTCGTACTCGAGGCGATGAAGATGGAGCATCACATATCGGCGCCGTTCGACGGCACGGTCACCGAGGCACAGGTCGCGGTCGGCGACCAGGTCGACAACGGCGCCCTGCTACTCACCATCGAAGAAGCAACCGAAGAACCAACCGAAGAGAGCGACTCGTGACCGAGCCCATCAGACCCATCAGAGTCGCCAACTGCTCGGGGTTCTACGGCGACCGGCTATCGGCAGCCAAAGAGATGGTCGAGGGTGGGCCAATCGATGCGCTCACCGGCGACTGGCTGGCCGAGCTCACGATGCTGATCCTCGCCCGCACCCAGGCAAAGCGTCCGGGTAGTGGCTACGCCCGCACGTTCGTGAAGCAGATGGAACAGGTCATGGGGACCTGTCTCGATCAGGGCATCAAGGTCGTGTCGAACGCGGGCGGCCTCGACCCCGATCATTGCGCCGAAGCCGTCGCCGAGGTGGCCGACACGCTCGGGCTGAACCCGACCATCGCCTATGTCAACGGCGACAACCTGCTGCCTCGTCTCGACGAGCTGAAGACTGCCGGCGTCGACATCCTCGATCTCGAAACCGGCGAACCGGTTGCCCCGATCGACTACATCTCGGCCAACGCCTACCTCGGCGCGTGGGGCATCGTCGAGGCACTCAACATGGGCGCCGACATCGTCGTCACCGGACGCACCACCGACGCGGCGATCGTTGCCGGACCCGCGGCCTGGCATCACGGCTGGGCCCGGGACGACTGGGATGCCATGGCGGGAGCCGTCGCAGCCGGACACGTCATCGAGTGCGGCACCCAGGCCACCGGCGGCAACTATTCGTTCTTCACCGAGATCCCCGGCTTGGAGCGGGCTGGTTTCCCGTTGGCCGAGATTGAGGCCGACGGATCATCGGTGATCACGAAACACCCAGACACCGGCGGTGCAATCACCGTCGGCACGGTCACATCGCAACTGCTCTATGAGATCGGCCCGCCCGGCTATCTGGGCCCCGACGTCACCAGCCGCTTCGACACAATGCGACTTGCTCAGGAAGGCCCCGACCGGGTCCGTATCAGTGGCACCTTGGGCGAACGACCGCCACCGACACTCAAGGTATCGATGAACTCCTGGGGCGGCTTCCGCAGCGACATCGTGCTCGCGCTCACCGGCCTCGACATCGATGCCAAAGCCAAACTCCTCGAGGCTGCGTTCTGGGAAGCGGCGCCGGTCAGCCCTGACGATTTTGAGTCGATCACCACCACCGTCGTGCGCACCGATCATGACGATCCGACGTCGAACGAGGCGGCGACCGCCCAGTGGCGGCTGACGGTGAAGGACCCCGACGAACGCAAAACAAAGGCGATCGCGGTCGGCATCAACGACCTGGCGTTGGCCTCGATCCCCGGCTTCTACGGCCTCGGGGGTGCCGGCATCGGCAAGCCGTTCGGGGTGCACACCTCTGGTCTGGTGCCCGCCGACCTCGTGCCCCAACACGTCGTCGTGCTCGGCGGCGAACGCACGGTGGTGGAGTCGAGCGCTCCGGCCGGCGGCGAGCCGGTCGACGCCCCGGCCGTCGATCTTCCCGCGGTTCCCGGAGGCGAGACGAACCGCATGCCACTTGGCACGATCCTGGGCTCCCGATCCGGCGACAAAGGCGGCAACGCAAACGTCGGCGTCTTCGCCCGATCGGCCGAAGCCTATGCGTGGATGGCGGACGAACTCACGGTCGATCGCCTGCGCGAGCTGCTGCCCGAGGCGGTGGATCTCGACATCGACCGTCACGATCTACCCAACCTTTTGTCCATCAACTTCGTGATCCACGGCCTGTTGCAGGAGGGCGTGGCTGCCTCGACCCGTCAGGACGGACAGGCCAAATCGTTGGGCGAATGGCTCCGAGCCCGCCACGTCGACATCCCCGTCTCGCTGCTGGAGAACGCGTGACTTCGCTTCGGGATCGTCTCCGCGAGGTACCGGCGCCGGAACGGCTACTCAGCCGCGAACGCGAGGCCTCGCTTACCGATCGTCAGCGCGAGATCCTCGACGAGCTGGGTCGTATTTTCGACAAGGGCTTCGTCGACGTGTCCATGGCCGAGTTGGCCTCGCAGCTGAACTGCTCGCTGCGCACGCTCTACGGCCTTGCCGAGGGCCGCAACGTCCTCGTGCTGATGGTGGTCGATCGCAACCTCCGCAAGGTGGGTCGATCAGCTCGCACCGCGATCACCGATGACATGAGCGCACTCGACGCCGTGCGGGCATATCTGTCTGCGGCGACCGTGGCGGTGCAGGACACTACACAAGAGTTCGCCGACGACATGGCGTCGATCGCCGAGGGCATGGCCCTCAACGCCGCGCACTCGCAGTACATCATCGATGTCACCCGCACCCTGCTCGATGTCGCGGTCGAGCGTGGCGAGATCGCTCCGGTCGACACCACCGCCGTCGCCCGAATGGTGGCCGGCCTCGGCGCCGACTTTGCCCACGCCGACGTCATGCCGACGCTTGCCACCACCCCGAAAGACGCCGCAGACTCGATGGTCGACATCGTGCTCGCGGGACTCGAGGGACTTTCGAAAGGAACCGCATGAGTGATCAGGTCGTACGAAGTGAAACCGCCAGCGGTGTCTGCACCGTCACCCTCGACGATCCCGAACGAAAGAACGCGCTCAGCGCCCAACTCACGAGCGAGTTGATGGATGCCCTCGACTCAGCCGAGGCCGACGACGCCGTTCGGGTGATTGTGCTCACGAACACCGGCAACACCTTCTGTGCCGGCGCCGATCTCTCGGAGCGCTCCGGCCGCACCGACGCGGAACCGCTTCGGCAGGTCGATCCGTCCGAGATGTTCGCCCGGTTCGGGAAATCAGCGAAGCCCTACGTTGGGAAGATCAACGGACACTGTGTGGCCGGCGGTATGGGCTTGGCCGCTGCGATGGACGTCTCGGTCGTCCTCGACACGGCGAAGATGGGCTTCACCGAGGTCCGCATCGGCGTGGCGCCCGCGATGATCTCGGTCCTGTGCCTCCCCAAGATGCGAGCATCCGATGCACGCTCAGCGTTCTTGCGAGGCAATCGCTTTCTCGCTCCCGAGGCCGAACGCATGGGCATCATCAATCGCACTGCCTCCGCAGACGACATTGACGACGCCGTCGACGAGGTCGTTGCCGACCTGGTCAAGGGCAGTCCCGCCGCACTCGCCGTCACCAAGCAGTTGTTGGCCAACGTGCCCAACATGGACACCGGCGACGCATTCGCATGGACCGCTCCGCTGTCGGCCGAATTGTTCAAGGGCGACGACGCAAAAGAGGGCATGGCTGCGTTCCTCGAGAAACGACCAGCGTCCTGGATTCCCGAAGAACATCGCTGATGAACGGCGTGGAGACCGACGGCGGTCCCAGTCCTGAAGCACTTGCGTACCGAAGCAGGTACGTTCCGGAACTCGAACTCGATGATGTCAACGTTGGAGGAGTCGAGTGCCTCCGCGTCCGCTCCGCTAACGGTGGCACAGCGAACGGGACCCTGGTGTACATCTGAAGACGACTGCTTTTCCGTGTTCCGCACCATTGCTGAGCGCCACGAAGACCGGCTGCTACTCGCAGGCGAGAGCGCCGGCGGAAACCTGGCCCTGCTCACCGCGCAACGTGCGGTGGCTGAAGGAATTCGTGCCCCGGCCGCTCTTGGGTTGCTCTCGCCCGCAGTAGTGCAACGTCTGGCCCGGCCTCTGGCACGTCTTTGAGTTCTACGACGACTTCCCCGAGTCGGCAGAATCGCTCCGCGAGATCGCCGACTTCCTCAACAGCTACAGCTAGCCCGCCTGCTTGACCCTTCAACAGGATCTAGGAACGAATCAGCTGGAGCAGCTGGTCGGCCACCCCGTCGAAATGACCTGCGTCGTCGATTGATCGGGCGATCATCAGGGCCCCTTCCAGGCCTGACACGAAGGCGTGGGCAAACCGAGGCGGGTCAATGGCCTCTGCAACTGCCCCCTCGTCGATGCCAGCACCGATGACGTGTGCAACCCAGTGATGCTGATCCTCGAAAAAGCCGTCGACCTCATTACGCACCTTGTTTGGAAGAGTGCTGGCCTCACTCGCCAACATTCCGCAGAGGCACATCTGGTCTGCCCCAAGCGTGTGGCGGAACAACTCGACGTATGCGACCAGGCGTTCGAACGGCGGCAAGCCTCGGTCGTCGATTTCAGCGAGTAACCCAAGAAATTGGTGTCGGTAGGACTCCGCCACGGCCAGAGCAAGATCAGCCTTTGACGGGTAGTGGTAGTGCACTGAGGCGCTCTTGATGCCTACGGCGTCGGCGACATCGCGAAAACTGAATCCGTCGTAACCCTGCGTCTGGATAAGAGCCTGTCCGACGCGGAGTATCTCGTCAGCTTTCGTCGGCATCTCAGTTTCCATGATCTCCAGTGTAGCAGACCTACCAATTAGTAGATAGGGGTTGCGAAGGGATGATCTCACATCGTATAGTGTCTATCTACTACTAGATAGGTGCCACCGGTACCCTGAAAACAAGGAAGACAAAGGACAACTCATGCGATTCGAGAACAAAGTGGCAGCGATTACGGGTGGAAGCTCGGGTATCGGGCTTGAGGCGGCAAGCCGTCTCGTCAAGGAAGGCGCGAGCGTGGTTATCGGGGGTCGCGACGCTGACAAGCTCGCGGCCGCAGCGGCGACCATCGATGGCTCAGGTCAGAACGTGGCAATTGTCGCCGGCGACATCGGCTCGCCAGCCGTCGCTGCCGAACTCGTCGGCACTGCTGTCGAACGGTTCGGCGGTCTTGACATTTTGGTAAACAACGCGGGCATCTTCGCCCCGAAACCCTTTCTCGAGCTCAGCGAGACAGAGTACGACGCCTTCCTCAACACCATCTTGAAGGGCAAGTTCTTCGCCGCCCAGGCTGCCGCGAAAGCCATGATCGAACGCGGTGGCGGATCCATCGTCCAGACCGGATCGATGTGGGCTATTCAGGCAATCGGAGCAACACCTTCCGCGGCGTACTCAGCTGCGAACGGCGGCGTTCATCAGCTGACTCAGAATCTCGCTATCGAGTTGGCGGGTCAGAACATCCGAATCAATACCGTCGCGCCCGCCGTCGTCGAAACGCCCGTGTACTCCACCTTCATGACGGACGAAGAAATTGCCGCTGCATTGCCCAGTTTTGCCGCAATGCATCCGCTCGGCCGCAACGGAACCCCGCGCGATGTGGTGAATGCGATGCTGTTTCTTGCCTCAGATGACGCGTCGTGGATTACCGGCGTCACCATGCCCGTCGACGGCGGTGTCACTGCAGGTCGATGATGGCGCGGAAGCGCCGAGTGGTGATCGGCCATCCTGGCGGTGGTCGGTCACCCGCTCGTCGGGCTAGTCATGGCACCGGATCAGTTCGTGGCTTTTTGCGACTTCGTTCGTGGTGTCGTTGGGCTTTGGCTCGGTTGCCGTAACGTTCCATGGAACACCACCGACGTCGCCCGGACTTCGACGTGTCGTGGAACCACAGTTTGTGGTCTTGACAACCAACAAACGCCACCGAGTAGTGGGCCGGTTCCATCGCATTTGGAGAAATCAGAATCTCTCGCCCTGGCCGCCGCTGCTTATACGCTTCCCCCATGAGCATGCAAAACATCTGGTCGGCGCAGTCAAAGACC